>DAPKRP010000723.1:0-6161 GCA_031800515.1 Polyangiaceae bacterium LLY-WYZ-14_1
AAGTAGACGGCTCCGTCGGTGGGCTCGAGGTCGTCGGCCAAGACGCGGAGGACGGCGAATGCGCGTTCGTCGTCGGTCATCGCCAGGTGCGTGTCCGCGATGATCAGGTGCAGGCGTACGGCGCCCCCGGGAACGGGCGCCTCCGGCAGGGGGTCGCCTTCCCGAGCCGAGCCCCGGGCTTTCGCTCGAACCCACGGCGCCCGAACCCCTCCGCCGACCGGGCCACCCCCGAGGTGCGGGCCGCGATCCTCGACGCGGCGGCGGCGGTCGCCCGGGCCCACCCGGGGGCGGAGCTCTATCTGAACGACGCGAGCCTCCCCGGGGGCGGGCCGATCCCCCACCACGGCTCCCATCAGGCCGGTCGAGACGTCGACGTGCTGTTCTACCTGCGGGGGCCCGACGGGGAGCCCACCCCGCCGAAGGGTATCCCTCTGGATCCCCAGGGGCAGGGCTGGGACTTCGGCGAGCTCGCGGACCCGGCGGACGACCGGCGGGTCCGCATCGACCTACCGCGCACCTGGGCGTTCCTGGCCGCTCTCGGGAGCCGGCCGGATCTGCAGCGGGTCTTCGTCGTCGAGCACCTGCGGACCCTGCTCCTCGCCGAGGGCGCGCGGCAGGGCACGCCGCCGGCCCTTCGAACCCGGCTCGGTCATCTGATGTGCCAGCCCCGTACCCCCCACGATGACCACTTCCATCTTCGGTTCTTCTGCGACCCGGGGGACCTCGCCGCCGGGTGCCGGGACCGTCCGCCCGTCTATCCCTGGTGGCGTCGGCGCCTGCGGGCCCAGGGGCTCGAGGTCGCCATCGCCCGTCCCCGGCGTCCCGCGACCCGGAGCCGCCCGGGCCGAAGCGCCGCCGAGGCGCGGAGGGAAGCTCGGGCGGCGGCAGGCCCCCTCCACGCCCGGGTCGAAGCCTTCTTGGACGCCCGAGAGACCTGGGCCTCCAAGCCGCGCACCAACCGACCCTGGTGCCGATAGCCCCCCCCGGGGTTCTAGCGCCTAGCCGAAGGCGCCGGGGGGGAGCCCGACCCAGGGTCGCTCCTGGCGCTTGCAGGCGGCCAACAGGGGGCCGAGGCGGGGGAGCTCCCAGCCGAACCAGTAGTCCGCCGCGGCGAGGAGTCCCCGGGCGAAGGCCCGGTCGTCGGCGGGACGGTCGTCGTTGCCGGCGAGGGGCTCGGCGGCCGCGGCGAGCGCCAGCCAGCGCCAGGCGACCACCAGAAGGCCGAGGGCATCGAGGAAGTCCGGCCCGTGGGGACGGACGCGCGTCTCGTCCCCCTCGAGATAGGCGAGGGTGAGCTTCGCCCCGACCTCGACCACGTGCTCGGCGGCGACTTCGACGCGGTTGGCGGACGCGTCCGGGACCCCGGCGAGCCGGGCCCGGGCTGCCGTCTCCGCCAGCCGGTCCCGCAGCGCCCGGAGGGCCGCCCCCCGGCCCCGGCGGAACCCGAGCTCGAGGAGGCCGTCGATGCTCTGCCCGGGGGGATCGTGGAGCGCGCCGCCGACCCGGGGGGTCCGGGCCGGTCCGAAGGCCAGGCGAAGCTCTTCCGTGGTCGCGGTCCGCCCGGCGGGGAAGGGGGGTGCGAGGCGGGTGCCGATGGCGAGGGCCTCCGCGCCTCGTTGGGCGACGAGCCCCCGGATGGCTGGGACCAGCAGCGCGGCGAGCTGGCGGTCCGCTTCCGAGGGATCCGACCGGTCCGCGTCATCGAGCAGCTCGGCGGCGGTGCAGAGGGCGGCGGTGGCACCCTCGACGGTCGCCCTAAGCCGCAGCGCTTCCCGGGCGAAGGCGGGGCGGCCGAGGTTGGCGGGGGCGTCCCCGGCATCCCCCGTTCCTCCGCGGCCCGCCTCGATGATCTGCTTGTAATCCTGCCAGAGCATGTGGAGGGTTCGGGCCGTGCCCTCGAGCTGTCCCCCGAGCACGTCCCGCTGGCCGTCGGCCGCCGGGGGGATGGTCGTGGCTCCGCCCGACCGGTCGCCGGTCAGGGCCACCACCACGTCCCGGAGATGGCCGACGGGCTCGGCCGCTTCCGGGTCGTCCCCCAGGGTGAGGTCGAGCACGAGGCCGAGGAAACGGTCCCCGGGGCTCGGCCCCGGTCCGTGGGAGGTCGGGGTCGTCGACGCCGTGGTCAGGGCGCCACCGCGCCGGCCCGGAAGTCGTCGAGCCGGGTGAAGCGATCGAGGTGTTCTCGAGCGCCGCCGAAGTCGGCACAGAGGGTGTGCATCCGCTTGAAGTACAGCCCGACGTCGTGCTCGTCGGTGACCCCGATCCCGCCGAACATCTGGACCGACTGCTGGACGAGCCGGCGGCCGCTTCGGACCAGCGTGACCTTGGCCGCGGAGAGGGTGCGGGCCCGGTCTTGAACCGCTTCTTCGTCGTCGACGAGCACGCCGGCGGCGATGGCGACGGATTCGAGGAGCTGGCTTTCCACGAAGCAGTCGACGGCGTAGTGCTGCAGCACCTGGAAGGCGCCGATGGGCACCCCGAACTGCTTTCGCGTGTGGAGATACTCCACCGTCATCTTGAGCACTTCCTTTGCGATCCCGTTGCCCTCGGCGCAGGCGGCGGCCACCCCGTAGTCGTCGACCCGGTCGACGACCGCCTGGGCCGCGTCCCCCGGATCACCTAGACGCCGGTCGTCCGGGACCTTGGCGCCGTCGAAGACCAGCCGGGCCGCCTTCTGGGCGTCCATCGTCTGGACCGGCTGAATGGTCAGGCCCGGCGTGTCCCGGTCGATGACGAACAGGCCGAGGCCGTCGGGGGTCGTCGCGGTGACCACGATCTGCTCGGCCCGATGGCCGTTGCGGACGAAGGTCTTCTCCCCGGTCAGGGACCAGCCGTCTCCGTCCTTTTCCGCCCGGGTGGCAACCGGCGCCCGGCCGTCCCGTTCCCGGTGGCCGTAGGCGAGGGAGGCCTCCCCGCCGATGAGGGGCTCGAGGAAGCGCTTCTGCTGGTCTTCATCGCCGGCCCGTCGGATCGCCGTTCCCGCCAGCACCACCGACGGGACGTAGGGCTCCGGGACGAGGGTGCGGCCGAAGCGCTCGAGGATGAGCGCCACCTCGAAGAAGCTTCCACCGAAGCCGCCGATGGACTCCGGGAAGGGGACGCTCAGCCAGCCCAGCTCGCCCATTTCCTTCCAGACGGCGGGGTCCCAGCCGATCTCGCCGTCCCGCAGGCTCCGGGCCCGGGAGATCGGAGAGCTCTTCTGGACGAAGCTGTCGACGGTTTCGGCGAGGAGCTTCTGGTCGTCGTTGAGCTCGAAGTCCATATCGATCGATCCTTTGTTCGGCTGGTTTCAGCTAGGGAGACCCAGCAGATGCTTGGCGATGATGTTCTTCTGGATCTCGTTGCTACCGCCGTAGATCGTCGTCGCTCGGTTGTAGCAGTACATGCTGGCCACATCCTGCTCTAGCGCCGGGATGATGCCGGGCTCGTTGAACCAGGCGAGGGCATGATCCCCCATGATGTCCAGGGTGAGCTCTCCGATCTGCTGGACCAGCTCGGTACCGACGATCTTCAAGATCGACGATTCCGGCCCCGGCGCTTTGCCGAGCTGGGCGCCGGCGAGGGCTCGATAGTTCGCCCAGCGCAGGGCCTCGAGGCGCACCTCGAGGTCGGCGATACGCTCGGCGACCCGGGGATCGTCCAGCAGGCCGTGGTCGGCGGCGATGCGCTTCGCCTGCCGGAGCATGCGCTGGTTGGTGCCCACCGCCGCGATCAGCGTCCGCTCGTGGCCGAGCAGCGCCTTGGCCAGGGTCCAGCCCCCGTTGAGTGTGCCGACGACGTTTTCCTTCGGCACCTTCGCGTTTTCGAAATAGGTGTCGCAGAAGGCCGGGGTATCTCCCAGGGTCAGCATCGGCTTCACGGTGACCCCGGGGGTTTTCAGGTCGATCAGGATGAAGCTGATCCCTTCCTGCTTTTTGCCGGAGGAATCGGTTCGAACCAGACAGAAAATCCAATCCGCATACTGCGCGTAGGTCGTCCAGGTCTTCTGGCCGTTCAGGATGAAGTTGCCGTTCCCGTCGTCTTCGGCGCTGGTCCGAAGGGCGGCCAGGTCGCTTCCGGCGTTCGGCTCCGAATACCCCTGACACCAAACTTCTTCTCCGGTCAGAATCTTCGGCAGAAAACGCTGCTTTTGCGCGTCGTTCCCGAACTGCATCAGGAGGGGGCCGACCATGCTGAGGCCGAAGGGGCTCAGCTGGGGGGCGTTGGCGAGCTCGAGCTCTTCGCTGAGGATGAATCGCCTGGCAGCGTCCAGCCCCGCACCGCCGTATTCCTTTGGCCAGTGGGGGGCGACCCAGCCTTTGTCGTAGAGCACCCGATGCCATTCCATGATCTCCGGCATGGAAAAGGAGCTGCCGTTGGCGGCCTTTTCCCGCATGCCGTCGGGCATCGCCGAGGGGATCCATTCACGCACTTCCTGGCGGAAGGCGTCCTGTTCCGGGGTGAAGCGCAGGTCCATCGCGGCGCGAGTATGGCATGAAAGGTTTGGCCCTGGCAGCCGCCGGGGCCCAAGGTCGCTACGGAAGGAGACGCGCGAATGGGAGCCCTCGGCAGCCGGATCATGGACGACATCAAGCAGGCGATGCGGGACAAGGACGAGCTCGCCCGGGACACCCTGCGGCTGCTGAAGTCGGAGCTCGGCAAGGCGGAGCTGGACAAGGGCAAGCCCCTGTCCGACGACGACGAGCTCGCCGTCGTCGCCAAGGCGGTCAAGACCCGAAGGGAGACCATCGCCCAGTACGAAGAAGGGGGCCGCGGCGACGCCGCGGAGACGGAACGCCGGGAGATCGAAGTCCTGGAACGCTACCTGCCCCAACCCTTGTCCGACGATGAAGCCCGAGCGGCGGTCCAAGAGGCCATCGCCGCGACCGGCGCCAGCTCGAAGGCGGACATGGGGAAGGTGATCGGCGCGGTGATGGGGCAGCACCGGGGGCGGATCGACGGCAAGCGGGCGAAAGAGCTAGCCGCCGAGCTCCTCGGCTGAGCCCGCCCCCGGGTCTCCGGGGCGCTCAGCCCGTCGCTCGGAGGCGGCGGGTGTCGCCGGCGGGGTCCCCGCTTCCGGAAGGCCGCCCGGCGGCCCCGGAGGGCTTCGTCTCGGAGAGGCGCTGGTCCAGGTAGTCCACCACCCGCTCGAAGGGGTCGAAGCCGTGGGCCTCCGCGATGGCCGGCCGCAGGTTGGAGTTGGCGTTCACGTCGTAGAAGACCGGCGTCCCGTCGACCTCGGCGTACTCGATGCCGCCGATGTCGAGACCGCCGGCGGCGAGGATCCGACGGCCCCCGTCGACCGCCGCCTCCGGTACCTCTGGATAGTCGTGGAAGGTCACCCGGGGGCCCGCCGGGATGGCGCAGGTCCCGCCGCTCCCCTCGGCCTCCTCCCCGTCCACCGGATGGCAGACCTCGGACGGGCAGAGGTTGAAGGCGCCGTTCGAGACCACCCGCATCGCGTAGAGGAGCTCGCCGCCGAGGAACTCCATCCGCACGATGCCCTGCTCCGGGTCGATGGGCAGCAGCTCCTGGAGCAGCAGCACCGGGTCCGGCGACCAGATGCTCGGGTCCCGGGCGACGATCCGCTCGAGGGCGTCCAGGTCGTCGACCTTGTGCATCCGGGCGCCGCTCCCCCCCTGGTCGGGCTTGACCAGCGCGGGGAAGGGAAATGGCTCGTCCTGGCGGTCGAGGGTGGCCCGCAGCCCGTCGAGGTCGTTGAAGACCAAGGTGCGGGGGGCCCGGAGACCGAGGCGACGGAGCAGGGCGAGCTGGGCGGCCTTGCTGAGCTCGAGCCCGAAGGCCTGGTGTCCATTCACCACGGGGACGCCCGCCGCCTCGAAGGCCCGCAGCAGCGCGAGGGCCAGGGGGACCGCCCGGTGGTTTCCCCGGACGTAGGCGCTCGGGCTGGCCTGGTTGAACACGAGTCGCGCGGTCGGCAATCCCCCCGGGTCGAAGGCGGCCGCCTTGAGGTCGAAGGCGGCCACCGACCGCCCGCGCCGTTCCAGGGCCTGGAAGAGGGGCTGCTGCCACTCGGGGTGCTCGAACAGGACCAGAATGTCGACTTCGCTCATGGGAAACCCCTCGACGGTGCCGTCCTTTTCCCGACCTGTCCAGTGAGAGGGTCGCTCAGAATAACCGACCGAGGCGAGAAGCTTGCCGGGAACGGGGAGGTGGTACGG
>DAPKRP010000724.1:0-6007 GCA_031800515.1 Polyangiaceae bacterium LLY-WYZ-14_1
GGGCCCGCTGGGCCCGGGTCAGCTGGGTGGGGGTTCGGATGGGGGGGCGAGCTGGTCGAGGTCTTTGGCGTCGTGTCGTTCCCGGAGCTGTTTTTCCGGGGGGCCCCAGACGCGATTGACGAGGCGGCCGCGTTTGACGGCGGGTCGGGCGGAGACGGCGTCGGTCCAGCGAATGACGTTGGCGTAGGTTTTCACGTCGAGGAACTCGCCGGCGTCGTAGAGCAGGCCTTTGACGAGCGCCCCATACCAGGGCCAGATGGCCATGTCGGCGATGGTGTACTCGGAGCCGGCGACGTAGGGGTGGTGGGCGAGGCGGCGGTCGAGCACGTCGAGCTGTCGCTTCACCTCCATGGCGAAGCGGTCGATGGGGTACTTCAGCTTGGTCGGCGCATAGGCGTAGAAGTGCCCGAATCCGCCCCCCAGGTAGGGGCCGGCGCCCATCTGCCAGAACAACCAGGAAAGACACTCGGCGCGGTCGGCCGGTGACGTGGGCAAGAACGCTCCGAACTTCTCGGCCAGATAGACGAGGATGGCGCCGGATTCGAAGACCCGCACGGGGGTGTCGCCGCTCCGGTCGTGGAGGGCGGGGATCTTCGAGTTGGGATTGACGTCGACGAACCCGCTGCCGAACTGCTCGCCCTCTTGGATGTTGATGAGCCAGGCGTCGTACTCGGCGCCCGCGTGCCCAAGGGCGAGCAGCTCCTCCAGCATGATGGTGACCTTGACCCCGTTGGGGGTGGCCATGGAATAGAGCTGGAGGGGATGCCGCCCTACGGGCAGCTCCTTCTCATGCGTCGGGCCGGCGACCGGCCGGTTGATCTTCGCGAACTTGCCACCGCTCTCTTCGTCCCAGGTCCACACGGCGGGCGGGGTGTAGGTCATCGGCGCTCCTCCTGTCGGATGCCGGGTTAGCAGCTGCGACACCGGGGGCGAGCTGCGGGGCATCCCGTCGAGCGCGGAACCCACGCCGGGCGACCCGGCCAAGGCGCTCGGGAGGACGGACGGACGAGAGCGAGACGGGCCGCAACTTGGGGGCGGCGGTGAGTCCGCGCGGTGGATCAGCCGGCGCGCTTCAGGGGGGCGGGGGCGCCGGGGCGCTCGAACCGCCCGGCTTCCAGGGGGTGGATGGAGTGGCTGGCGCCCTCCGGCAGGCGCTCCCGGCGCAGGTAGGCGTAGCGGAGGAAGAGGAACGAGGCGATCGGCAGGGCGACGGCCGAGCCGAGACCGGCGAAGAGGAAGTTGGCTTCTCCCCGGGCGACCTGCTCGGCCATGAAGCCCGGTCGGGCGTCGACGGGCAGGGTCAGGGCGGTCGCGTTCGCCCGCATCATGTCCGCCGCGTAGCCCCCCTGGCCCACCGCCAGGAGCACCAACACCGCGAGGAGCCCGGCCACTCCGTAGGCCAGGGCGACGTTGTCCTTGGGGTCGGCGAAGGATTGCCGGGTGCCCACGACCCCGCCACCAACGACGCCGAGGGAGAAGGCCATGACGATCCAGGCCGCGATGGAGGGAGGATGGGCGAGGAGGAAATCGAGGGTCGGCATGGCTCGAACCTGTGGGCCGACCAATCGGTCCAACAAGTCCCGAATGGGGAGGGTAGACGAAAAAATCTCGTCTCATCGCGGGAGAAGTCGCGAAATTTGCGCGCTACAGGGCGCGGCCGTCCCGGGCTGAAACGCCTCCCCCACCCCGGGTGGGGGGCCTGCGACCGCGCGGGAGCGAGAGATTCCACTCGACAAAAATGTCGACAAAAAATAGCGTCGGCACCGAACGTTCGGTCCAGCGGCCCGAACCCGCGCCCCCGGGTCGCCCGCGCAGGAGGAAGTCGATGCAGGAATCCGAAGCCACCATCGCCCGGCGGAAGCAGATCAAGGTCCGCCAGTTCCACCACCACGCCTTCCGGACCGACGACATGGAGAAGACCCGCCGGTTCTACGAGGACGTGCTGGGCATGCCGATGATCGGCACCTTCGTCGAGACCACCGACCCGGTCACGGAAGCGCCGTCGAACTATATCCACGCCTTCTTCGAGCTCTCCGACGGGAGCGCCCTGGCCTTCTTCCAGTTCCAGGAAGGCCTCTACAAGGAATCGTCGATCCGAGGTCCCCAGGACCCCTTCGACCACCACATCGCCCTCGAGGTCGATTCGAAGGACGTGGTCTTCGAATATCGGGACAAGATCCAGGAGCTGGGCGTCGAGCACATGCTCATCGACCACGGCTACTGCTATTCGATCTACATGCACGACCCGAACGGGATGATGGTGGAGCTCACCACCAAGGTTCCGGAGACGGTCGAGATCATGGAACGCCATGCCCGCACCGCCCACGAGGACCTGCGGAAGTGGCTCGCCGGCGTGACCGAGGCGAACAACGAATACCGGCGCCTCCGGGGCCAGGGCGACGCGGGCTGACGTGCCCGGCAGCGCCCGCACCATCCCGACCACCCACACCGGCTACCCGAGCCACGAGGCCGGTCGTCCGAGATCTCGGGGTGCCCAGCGACAAGATCCTCTGCCCCGGGGTGATCGAGCCCCAGTCGAACTACATCGAGCACCCGGAGCTCGTCGCCCAGCGGATCGAACGCTGGGGCCAGGTCGTCGACCCGGAACGGCTCATGGCGGGCGTGGACTGCGGGTTTTCCATCCACGTCGGGATGCGGGGCATCGACCCGGACGTCGCCTGGGCGAAGCTCGAATCCCTGACCCAGGGCGCCGAACGCGCCGCCCGACGCCTCTTCTCCTGATGAGCCCTCGCCGAGATGACCACGACGCCGCCGACGCCACCGCCCCCTCGCATCCGCACCTCCCTGGTCGGTAGCTACGCGCAGCCGGACTGGCTCCTCGACCGGGAGGCGCTCCGCGCCCGGCTTCCCGCCCGGGTCCCGAAGGGCGACCTCTGGCGGGTCCCCCGGGAGCACCTGGAGGAAGCGAAGAACGACGCCGTCCTGAGCGTCCTCGCGGACCAGCACGCCGCGGGTCTGGACATCGTCACCGACGGCGAGGCGCGCCGGGAAAGCTACTCCGAGCCCTTCGCCAACGCCCTCGACGGGGTCGCCCGGGACCGGGTGGAAACCGTCGTCGGCCGGGCGGGGAAGCCGAACGACGTGCCGGTGGTGACCGGGCCCCTCCGCCGCAGCCGACCGGTCCACGTCGACGACGTGCGCTTCCTTCGGGCCCACACGGACCGCACGGTGAAGGTCACCCTCCCCGGCCCCTTCACCCTGAGCCAGCTCGCGGTCAGCGAGCATCACGACTCCAAAGAGGCGCTGGCCCGAGACTACGCTGATTGCCTACGGGATGAGATCCGGGCGCTCTTCGACGCGGGAGCGGACATCGTCCAGCTCGATGAGCCCTACCTTCAGGCGCGGCAGGAAGACGCCGCCCGCTACGGGGTTTCCGTGGTCAATCAGGCCATTGAAGGCGCGCCTGGAACGACCGGGATCCACGTTTGTTTTGGCTACGCACAGTTTTTGAGTGGCAAGGAAGGGGGCGGCTACGGCTGTCTGCCGCTGCTGGGGGACGTGCAGGCGGACCAGGTCTCCATCGAAGCGGCCCAGCCGAAGCTGACCCTCGGCCCGGCCCTGGCCCACCTGCAGGGAAAGACCGTGCTGGTCGGCGTCCTCGACCTGGGGGACGAGACCCCGGAGACGCCGGAGCAGGTCGCCGACCGGCTCCGCCGGGCCCTCGAGCACCTGCCCCCAGAGCGCCTCATCGCCGCCCCCGACTGCGGCTTGAAGTACCTCCCCCGGGCGTCGGCCCGCGGGAAGCTCCGGGCCTTGGTCGACGGCGCCGCCCAGGTGAACAGGGAGCTCGCCGGGGGATGAGCGGGAAGCTCCCGCAGCCCCGGCGAAGAGGGGAGGGCGCAGCATGACGCGGCGGGCTTGCCCGAAGCGCGCCGCCTGGCCGATGGCGGTCGGCTTGGCTCTGGGGGTTGGCGTCTGCGGGGTCGTCGGCTGGGGCATCATCGGCTGCGGGGGCGGCCGGGAGACCAGCGCGCCCGGCGCGTCGACGACGGAACCGGCCCGCAGCGAGGCCCCCGGGTCCCCGGAGGGGGCCTGGGTGGTGACGGAGCTCGCCGGGCAGTCGCCCGGGGAGGGCCCCGCACCGACCCTCGCCATCCCGGCGGACGGCGGCCAGGTCAGCGGGCAGACGGGCTGCAATCGCTATCAGGCGGAGCTGACCGTCACGGGCCAGCGGCTGCGCCTCGGACCCGTCGCGGCGACGAAGCGCGCCTGCCCCGGGCCGCGCATGACGACGGAGCGTCGCTTCCTCGAGGCGCTATCGGCGGTCGCTCGCTTCGAGCTCGCCGCCGACGGGCACACCCTGCGCCTCTTCGACGACGCGGGCCGCCCCGTGCTCCGCGCCAATCGGGACGCCGGCGATCTCAGCGCTCCCTGACCGCGGCGACGAAGCGGGCCCCGGCGACCTCCTCGACGGGCCGGGTGATCCGCCCATCTCGGGGGAAATGCCAGAGCATCAGGGCCCAGGAGACCGCGAAAAAGGGGAACGCCACCGACGTGGCGTGACCGAGCCAGCCCAGAACGAAGCCGAACAGGGCGACCGCCTCAGCGGTGGCCATGCCGAGGATGAAGGGCGTCAGGAACAAGGTCCGCGCCTGGCGGAGGGCGCCCGCGGGGTCCGAGAGCACGACGACGGTGCTGGTCGGCTGGCCCCGGAGGATGGACGCATCCGGCGCCGGGACCTCCCTCGTCGTCCACTCGGCTCCGGCGAGGGCGCTTCGATAGAGCACCCCGGGAAGCACCAGGGACGCCCCGGCCGTGCTCGAGGCCACCAGCGCCAGGGCCGGCACCAGCACGACATCGGGGGCCATCTCCGCCCCCGCCGGCGCCAGGAAGACCAACACCCCCAGGTAGATGAAGGTCGCGGCGAACAACGCGCCCCAAAGAATTCGGAGGGTCGGCATCGCGTCCAGGGGGAACGGCGGCCGCGTCCCGTTCGTGAGAACCCACCGATCGAGGACCCGGCGCCGAACGACAGACCTGGCACGCGAGCCGAGGCGCCCGGGACGCTAGCCGAGCATGCCGGGGGGCAGCTCCAAGTCGACGACCACGGCGCCGTGGTCGCTGCGCCCCATCTCCCGGAGCACCTCGACCCGCTTCACGCCCGGGGCGAGCTCGGGGCTGGCCAGCACGTAGTCGATCCGCCAACCCCGGTTCTTCTGCCGGTGGTTCCGCCAGGGGGCCCACCAGGTGAACACGGTATCGTCATCGTCTCCGAAGTAGGTTCGAAGCACGTCGTCCAGGCCATGACCGAGCACCGCCTCGAAGCGGGTCCGCTCGTCCTCCCGCTGACCGATCGCCCCGGGCTTGCGTTCCTTCGGATGCAGGTCGACGTCCCCCCGGGTGACGTTCAGGTCGCCGCAGACCAGCAGGGGACGCCCCTGGGCTCGGCGGTCGGCGCACCAGGCGCCCAGGGCCTCTAGGAAATGAAGTTTTCCCTCATAGTCCGCCCCGCCGTTCGGCACGTAGACGCTGGCGACGGTCAGCCCGCCCAGGGTGGCGGTCATCGCCCGCTGGTCCACGTCGAAGGGCGGGGCCTCGAAGTCCGGCGCATCCCGGAGGAGGTCCTTGTGGACGTGGATGCTCACGCCGTTCCGCCCCTTTGCGTTCCCGTGCCAGACGGTGTGGTAGTCGGCCAGCGCGAAGAGGCCTTCCGGGATCTGCTCGGGGGCGGCCTTGATCTCCTGAAGGCAGAGCACCTCGGGGCGGGCTTCTCCGACCCATGCGACGAGCTCCTCGAAGCGGGCGCGGACGCCGTTGACGTTCCAGGTCGCGAGTTTCACGCCCGGACCTTGAGGCCGCGTGCCGCCGGCGTCAGCCCCGGGGCGGCGGCGGGACCGGGGTCGGTCGCGACGCCTGGGGGGGCTCTGGCGGATCCCCTACCCGGCGCTCCGCCCGTCGGGAGGGATAGACGCCGGAGGGATCGCGACGAGGCGGCACGGTGTCGAGCTTCCGAGCGAGTCGCTCGACGTAGTCGTCCCGCTCGTTT
>DAPKRP010000725.1:0-2047 GCA_031800515.1 Polyangiaceae bacterium LLY-WYZ-14_1
GAAGGGGTCGGCGAGGACCTCGAGAAGCTCCCGGGCGGGAGCGAGGTCGAGCTCCTCCTCCGCCGCCTCCAGCGCCGCTTCGACGAGGTGGTTGCGGGCGATGTAGACGGGATTCACTTCATCCATGGCGTCGGCGCGCCGGGCCGGGTCGGCGCCCTCGGCGTCGAGGCGGGCCAGCCAACGCTCGGTCCACGCGTCGATGGCCTCGTCCCCGTCGAAGAGACGGTTCAGGTCGGAGCGATCGTCGCGCAGCGCCTGGGCCAGGGCCCGGAAGGTCGAGGTGAAGTCGGCCCGGGCCGCGGCCATGTGTTCGAGCAGGTCGTCGGCGAGGCGGTCGTCGCCCTCGCGCTCCTCGCGGAGCCCGAGCTTGGCCCGCAGGACCGCCCCCCACTCGGCGTGGAAGCGCGGCTCGAAGGCCTCGATCTCGGGGGTGACGAGGGCGACGGCCTCGTCGGTCCCCCCGGCGTTCACCACCGGCACCAGCGCCTCGGCGAGGCGGGTCAGATTCCACTGCAGGATGCCCGGCTGGTTGGCGTAGGCGTAGCGGCCGTGCTGGTCGATGGAGCTGAAGACGGTGTTCGGGTCGAAGCCGTCCATGAAGGCGCACGGCCCGTAGTCGATGGTCTGCCCGGAGATCGCCGTGTTGTCGGTGTTCATGACCCCGTGGATGAAGCCGACACCCAGCCACTGGGCGACGAGCTTCGCCTGCCGGTCCCGGACGGCGCGGAGGAGTTTGAGGGCCGGGTCGTCGGCCTCGAGGCGATCCGGGTCGTGGCGGCGGAGGGCGTGCTCCACGAGGCGACGCACCCGCTCGGTGTCCCGGCGGGCGGCGAAGTACTCGAAGGTGCCGATGCGCAGGTGGCTCGAGGCGATGCGCGCCAGGACGGCGCCCGGCTTCACACCCCCCTGGCGGACGATGTCTTCGCCCGTCGTCACCGCGGCCAGGGCCCGGGTCGTGGGAATGCCCAGCCCGTGCATCGCCTCGCCGACGATGTACTCCCGCAGCACCGGGCCCAGCACCGCCTTGCCGTCGCCGCCGCGGGAGAAGGGGGTCGCGCCGGAGCCCTTCAGGTGCAGGTCGTGGCGACGACCGGCTTGATCGACGACCTCACCCAGGAGGAGCGCCCTCCCGTCGCCGAGTCGGGGCGAGAAGCCACCGAACTGGTGGCCGGCGTAGGCCAGCGCGACCGGCTGCACACCCTCCGGCGCACGAGCGCCGGCGAAGGTCCGGGCGCCCTCCTGGCTGTCGAGGGCGTCGGCATCGAGGCCCAACTCGTCGGCGAGGCCGCGGTTGAGGAGCACCAGACGGGGCTCGGGGACCTGTGCACCGTCCCACTCGATCCAGAAGGCGTCGTCGAGGTCGTCTCTGAAGGTCTGTTCCAGGTCGAGCATGGCGAGGCCGCGCTTGGTGAGGGACGTGGGGCACCCGTGAGGGCCATACCCGAGGCGCCGTCACGGGTGTCGTCGCATTCACGGCGAGATCTCGGCCCGGGCCTCCTCCCGGGCCACCGGTGCGTCGTCGCGCCAGCGGAAGCGGCGCAGGCGTTCGTCGTCGACGCCCTCGACGGCGTTGGCGACCAGCTCGCCCAGGAGGGGCCCGAACTTGAAGCCGTGCCCGCTCCCCCCCGTGGCCACCACGACCGCCGGCGCCCCGGGCAGGCGATCGATGCGGAAGGTGCCGTCGCGGGAGTCGTTGTAGAAGCACACGCGGCGGGCGATGATCTCGGCGTCGGCCAGCCCGGGCAGGGAGTTCGCGAGGAAGTCCCGGAGCCGCGCCTCGAAGCCCTCCGGCAGCGAGTTCGCCCGGTCCGGGTCGTCGGCCCACCCGGTGCCGTGGTGCCCGACCTTCACGAAGCCCCCCGGGTGCAGGGGAAAGCCGTACCACCCGGTGCGCCCGATGTCGGCGCCCCATACCGGAAAGCGCTCCGGTCGGAAGGGCTCCGGGTCCCGGGGGCGGAGGTGGACGACGGGCATGGCCCGGGGGCTGACCTGGGTGGCGAGGTCGGGCAGCAGAGTGGCGGACCACGCCCCGGCGGCGAGGACGACG
>DAPKRP010000726.1:0-3333 GCA_031800515.1 Polyangiaceae bacterium LLY-WYZ-14_1
TCGAGGATTGGACCCTCGATACCGGTGGCCGGGTCATCGAACTCTCCCGGGCCGGATTGGGCGTCCTCGCAACGGAACCGGGATTCATGGTCCTCGGTGATGAGACGGCGGTGGCCGACGCGGGCACGGTCCCCGCCCTCCTACTGACTGACGACGAGGCCGTGCCCTCGTCCGAGTTTTTCGGTCTGACCCTCCGTCAGGGGGACGAGGTCGTCGACTCGGTCGACTTCAACAACCGCGTGGTGGACCCAGCGGTCTCGTTCCAGCGCTGTCCTGCCGACGACGGCTCCGGCATCTTCGAGATCAAACGCGCGCTCGACCCAAGCCCAGGCCAGGCGAACGGCTGCGTGGAACCAGCTCGGCCCGAGTGCACCGACGTGTGCTGTGAGTCCGTGGGGGTGCCCTGCGACGACTTCGACGACGGCTACCTCAAGGCATCGAACTCCGGGCGCGAGGATCATTTTGGATACGCGGTGGCCGTTTCCGGGGACACCCTCGCCGTCGGTGCACCCCAGGAGTCGAGCAACAGCACGGGCGTCAACGGCGATGAGGACAACAACGATGCGGTCCGCAGCGGCGCTGTGTATGTGTTCACCCGGAGCGGTGGCCGCTGGAGCCAGCAGGCCTACGTGAAGGCCTCGAACACGGGGTCCCGGACGTTTGAAGGCGATGCATTCGGGGCGGCCATTGCCCTCGATGGGGACACGTTGGTGGTCGGCGCGCCGGGTGAGGAGAGCATCGCGACGGGTGTCAACGGCGACCAGGACGACAACACGAGCCGCGATCACGGGGCGGCGTACGTTTTCGTCCGGTCCGGGACGACCTGGACGCAGCAGGCCTACCTGAAGGCCTCGAATACTTCCGACGTGTTCGCGGGGTTCGGTGGCGACGGGTTCGGAAGCACCGTCGCCATCCAAGGCGATACGGTGGTCGTGGGCGCCTTTCTCGAAGACGGCGGCTCGCCGGGAATCGACGGCGATGACGCGAACGATGACGTCCGCGACAGCGGCGCAGTGTACGTGTTTACGAGATCGACGCTCGGTCGGTGGGCCCAGTCGGCGTACATCAAGTCTTCCGACCCAGGGGAGCAGGACTACTTCGGCGCCGCGGTGGCCCTCGACGGCCGGGCGCTCGTCGTGGGCGCGCCGGGTGACGATCGCACGCGGGAATCCGGGGGGGCCGCCTATGTCTTCGAGCGAAGTGGCGGCTCGTGGGCCGAGGTCGACGTTCTCGAGTCGTCGGTAGAAGGGCTGTTCTTCGGCGCCACGGTCGCCATCGACGGAGGCCGCATCGCGGTGGGACAACGCGACACGCGGCGGCCAGACGGGTCGCCGGTGTTCTTCAATCGCATCGGCCGGGTCGTCCTCTTCGAACGTGCTTCCGCGGGCCCTGACCCGTGGCTGGAGTCAGCAACCCTGCAGTCGCCCTTCGTTGAGGATAGCCTACGTGGCGCTTACAACGAGTTTGGGTTCAACAGTAGCGTCATCGAGGGGGAAAGAGCTTCCCACACCACGCTGGTCTTGGATGGCGATCTATTGATCGTCGGTGACACGTTCGACCGCTTCGGCTCCGGCGGCCTCAATGGCTCGCGGACGGCAGAGCTAGACCGCGCAGGATCGGTCTTCGTGTTCCGTCTCGTCGAAGGCGTCTGGGAAGAGACCGCGTTCATCAAAGCGTCAAACGTGGACGCCGGCGATCGCTTTGGCGTCGTCGCGTATGACCGCGGCACGTTGGCGATCGGCGCCATCTGGGAGGATAGCGCGGCGACTGGCGTCGGGGGCAGCCAATCGAACGACAGTCTCCCGGGGGCCGGCGCGGTGTACGTGCGCCGGGTCCAGCTTCCCGAGCCGCCCGAATCGCCGTGACTTCCGGGACACACCATGGTCTTCCGCTTCGACAACGACGCGGAAGACCACAGCGCCACGTCGACGGCGATGCCGGCCATGCCGAAATCGAAATCCCCCTCGAGCAGGGTCTGCGGAGCTACCGCTCCACCGAGTGGGGAGGCGCCGTGTGCGCCTTCCAGGTTGTCTCGGCGGTTCGCACCAGGGCGTCGAAGCGCTCATCGTCGAGGCCGTGGGTCGTCAGGGTGAGATGAGCCGTTGCCGCTTCGGTCCGCGTTACCGGCGCCCAAGCCTCGACATTGACCAGATCGATGTCTGTCCCGGCGGGACGCCAGGTCCGCTGGAACGGTGTCTCGTCGAAGGCCTCTCCCGGAAGCCAGGCTTGGAGGGCGGGGAGCAGCTCGGCGGGCGCGGCCTGCCCGCCGAGACGGAGGGTGCGACGGCGCCCAGCAGGCTCGACCTCGAGGCGGTGGCGAAGCTGAGTGAGGAACTGGCGCCAGCCCTCCCGCTCGCCGTCGTAGACGTCCTCCCAGTCGGTGTCTCCGATGGGCCCCGCCTGCACGACGCGGACGACGGTGACCCCCGCTCCCGAAGCTTCCTCGACGGTAACGGTGGTCTTGGGCTCCATGCGAAGGACGCCGGCGTCGGAGTCCTCCGCAGCATACTGGAAGAACATGAACTCGAGCTCGGCCCCGAGGTTCGCGTAATCCCAGCCAAACCACTGGCTGAGCGTCTCCCGGTCGCGTAATGCTTTCCAGACGGCGCTCTTCGGGGCGTGAACGGTTACCTCGACAAGGAAGCCGCGGTGCGGCCGGGACTCGGGGCTCTGGTCGTTTTTCTCTTCGGTCATGACTGGACTCCTCGGCGGCTGGTGGCCCGCGGCGCGCGGCGGTGCTCCGCGCCCTTCCCTTTCCTCGTCCTCGTCCTCGTGGGGTGTGCCCCGGGACTCCCGAAGCCATCGCCCTGCTCGGCATCGTTCTTCGGCCGTGGGTGTCCGCCTACGATGATGCGGTACCGGCGCCGTCCACCGGGCTCTTGGTAGCGCGCCACGAGCTCGCCGAGGGCGCGGGCGAGGTGTTCGGTGAAGGCCTCCACGTCGGCGGGCCTCCGAAACGCGATCTCGGTCTCGATGGCGAAGGTGAGCAATCGCTTCTTCGCCTCGGCGGCGGAGGTCTTCATCCGGCTCACCTCGGAGGCGCTCCGTGCCGTGAGGGCGACGAGGGTCTCGGCGGCGAAGGCTTCCGCAGTCTCCGCGGGAGAGAGGCTTCCAAGGACGACGGGCTCGGGAACGACGGCGCGAGCCGTCGCCCGGAGAACACGCTCCTCGAAGCCCCGGCGCTGGCGGGTGGCGACTAGATCGAGCAGTCCGGCGCGCTCGAGCTCGCGAACGTGGTAGCCAACCCGTTGGCGGGATTCCCCGAGGCGTTCGGCGACCTCGGAGGCGGAGCCCTCCGCCTGTTGGAGCTGCGCGAGGACCGCCGCCCGGAGC
>DAPKRP010000727.1:0-2110 GCA_031800515.1 Polyangiaceae bacterium LLY-WYZ-14_1
GACGACGACGATGTCCTGGCAGCGCGCGTGGGAAGAAGGGCGCACCCCCTGGGACGCGGGTGGGTCCCCGCCGGTCCTGGAGCAGCTGGTCGACGACGACGCCCTGCCTACGGGTCGCGCCCTCGTGCCGGGCTGCGGATCCGGCTACGACGTCCTCACCCTGGCTCGCCATCCGGACCGGTCGGTGCTCGGCATCGACCTGTCCCCGATCGCCCAGGACCGCTTCGCCGCCCTGCGGGACGCCGCCGGCCTCCCCCGGGAGCGCGCCCGGGTCGCGGTGGCCGACTTCTTCGCCGACCGGCTGTCGGAAGAGCCCTTCGACCTGGTCTGGGACTACACGTTTCTCTGTGCCCTGGAGCCCGAAGCGCGTCCCTCCTGGGCCGCCCGGATGGACGAGATCCTGGCCCCTGGGGGCGAGCTCGTGACCCTGATCTTCCCGGTCCACCCGAAGCCTCTCAACCCCGGTGGCCCCCCCTACCCGATGACCCCGGAGCTCGTCCGAGGACTGCTCGAGCCCCAGGGGTTCGAGCCCCAAACCCTCGAGCCCGTCACCAGAAGCCACCCCGCCCGCCAGGGCAAGGAATGGCTCGGCCGCTGGCGCCGACGCCGCAGCTAGTACCCCTGGCCGGAAGCAGGGGTACTAGACTAGTCGGCTTTGGCGCCGGCTCGGCGGATCTGGATCACGTCCAGGGTGGCCTTGACCAGGTTGTTGTGGAGGAGGGCGTGGAAGAGCTTCTTCATGCCGTCCATCTTGGGCGCGTAGGGGTACCAAAAGGGCTCGCTCTTGAACCACCCGGGGTCGACCATGATCGCCTTGGTGTGGACGAAGGACAGGAGCCCCTCGGCACCGTGGTAGCGGCCGAAGCCACTGTTTTTGACGCCGCCGAAGGGTAGCGCTGGGTTGCCCACGCTGACCACGAGGTCGTTGACGTTGACCTGCCCGGCTTCCACCCGGCTGGCGAGTCGGAGCCCTCGTTCCGTGTCCTGGGTCCACACGCTGCCGGTCAACCCATACTGATGGTCGCTGGCCATGCGGACCGCTTCTTCTTCGTCCCGGACCCGGACGACCGGAAGCACCGGGCCGAAGGTCTCTTCCCGATAGAGCTCCATATCCGGGGTCACGCCGGTGATGAGGGTCGGCTCGAAGAACTGCCCCGGACGGTCGGCGATGCGGCGGCCACCGACGGCGATGTCGGCCCCCGCCTCCCGAGCTCCGGCGAGGTGGCGCTCGACGGTGTCGATCTGCTTCGGGAAGGTCATCGGGCCCATGTCGGCGGCGTCGTCGGGCCCGCCCACCTTCACCTTGGCCATCTCTTCTTTCACCAGGGCGACGAAGCGGTCGTAGACCGGGTCGACGACGAAGATGCGCTCGACGCTGATGCACATCTGTCCGCAGTTGAGCAGCCCGCCCCAGACCGCCGCCTTCGCCGCGCGCTCCAGGTTGGCATCGTGGCAGACGATGAAGGCGTCCTTGCCCCCCAGCTCGAGCTCGACGGGGATCGGCTTCTTCGCCGCCGCCGCCATCACCTTCCGCCCCGTCGCGACGCTGCCGGTGAAGAAGATCTTGTCGACGTCCGCTTCGGTCAGGGCGGCGCCCGTCGAGCCGTCCCCCTGAACGACCTGGAGCACGCCCTCTGGGAGGCCGATCGCGTCGAAGACCTCCCGGATGATCTCGCCGGTGATCGGGGTGACCTCGCTCGGCTTGATCACGACCGTGTTTCCGGCGATGAGCGCCGATATCGCCGGGACCATCGCCAGCTGGAAGGGGAAGTTCCAGGGAGAGATCACCGCGACGACACCCATCGGGTAGTGTTCGACGTAGCTCTTCCGGGGCAGGAAGACGGGGGCCGTACCGACCTTCTTCCGCCGGAGCACCTTCGGCGCTTCCTTCCGGTAATGCTCGACGAAGAGAGGGATGCTCATCAGCTCCGTCATCAAGGATTCGAGGAGCGGTTTGCCGGTGTCTCGGCTGATCCGAGCCGCCAGTTCTTCCCCCCGGGATTCGATGACGGGTCCCAGGGCGCGCAGCCGTTCGATGCGGTCGACCACGCCCAGGTCCCGCCAGGCTGGGTAGGCGGCGCGGGCCCGGGCGACGGCGGCGTGGACCTCG
>DAPKRP010000728.1:0-1588 GCA_031800515.1 Polyangiaceae bacterium LLY-WYZ-14_1
GCGATCCTCAGCAACGACGCGCTCACCCGCCTGCGGCCCCTGGACCGTCGGAGCTTCGTGGATCTCTCGGCCGTCGGGAGGTGACGCGGCGCCCGTGGCCCGGGGACGGAGCCGGGGGATATCTGTCTCGTCCGCGCCACATACCCTGTCGCGAGGGTGCAGCGAGCGTCGGTCCGACCCGCCGGTGGGGCGCGCGGTCCCCGTATCCGGCAAGGCGTTGCAGGTCAACGGGATGGGCGCCGCGCCGTCGGGGGAGGGGGGAGCTGGCTCGGAAGTTGCTGCGCGCTTTTGCCACACACTCCCCCCTCGTGAGGTCGGCCCCATGAACCAACGCTTCCGATTCCTCGGCTGCGGCATCGCCGCGGCCCTTTTCTCCCTCTTCGCCGCAGGGGAGGCCCACGCCCAGACCTCCTTCACGCCCGGCGACCCGGCGTGCAGCCTGGGGACCGTCACCTCCGGGGGCGTCGGGTACACGAGCTGCTGGGGCTCCTTCGGTGGCAATCTGGGCAACCCGGCGTCCATCGCCGACGCCGAGACCAACCTGACCTCCTGGGTCGGGATGGAGGCCACCTGGATCGGGAAGACGGATGCCGGGTCCGCCGGCGGTCCCTTTCAGTCGTTTGCCAACAGCTCCAGCGGCTCGATCTTCTTCGACGCCCCCGTGACGAGCCCCTTCGCGGTGGCGCTCAAGGGCGGGCCGCGTTTCAGCCTCTACTACTTCGCGGGGATGGGCGCCTGGACGAGCGTCGAGTACGACATGCTCGGCGTCGGCTCCAATGGGGCGAGCGGCCCTGGACTCTCGAACGCGTCGCTCTTCGTCTTCGAGTCGGACGAGGTGGTGACCCCGGAGCCCGGCACCATGGCGCTCCTGCTTCTCGGTCTCGCGGGCCTCGGCTTCGTGGCCTGGCGGCGCGAGGGCGTGGTGACCGCCTGAGGCCGGCATCGCCCGGGGCAGTCCGGGCACGGCAGCGAGGTTCTGCAGAGGGTCCCCGACCATGGTCGGGGACCCTCTGTCGTGTTCGGTCCGGCTTTGAGGGGGCAGGCTCCGGCGTTGGAACCCCCGAGGGCACCGGACGGGCCCGATCTCCGGGGCCGCACCGATCCACCGGACGAGCGTCTTGCGCCCCATCCGGGCGGCGCCTAGGTTGCAAAGCCTAGGCGCACCGTGTGCTCCCAGGCGTCTCTGCAGCGCGTTTTCGCCGGCCGATCGGTCGGCGCATCCATATAGATACAGATCGATCGGCTCCACGCCGGTCCCGGTCCCGTCCTCCCGTCACCGTCGGGGCCTGTCGAACCGCGCGCAGACGAACGCCCACGCCTGGACGAGCACCGCCCATGGATCCCTCCCTCCTCCCCACTGCAGGCCGGACCGTCCGTCCGGGCTTCCGACCTTGAGGACGCTGGCCACCCTGGCCCTCCTGGGAGGATCCGTCACGGTCCTCCTCGGGGAACCGGACCAGCACGGCGAGATGCTCCAGCCGGCGGATCGCCGGACCATGGAGGCAGCCGCCCCGGAGGCCGGGGAGGTCGCCCCGGTGGTCCTGCACACCGCGGATCCCGGGTCGAGGAAGACCCACCGCGCCTCGGG
>DAPKRP010000729.1:0-7027 GCA_031800515.1 Polyangiaceae bacterium LLY-WYZ-14_1
GCGAAAGACGTCGTCGAAGAGCGTCTCTCGCGCGGGAAGGGGACGGGGTTCCACCGCGGCGAGGGCGGCGTCGAGCTCCTTGTCGAGCGCGGCGTCGAGGGCCTCGCGTCGTGCGTCGTCGACGACGCCGAGACCCCGAAGATAGGTCTCCAGACGGAGGATGGGATCCCGGGCGCGCCAGGACGAGACCTCGTCCTCGGTCCGGTAGCGGCTCGGGTCGTCGCTCGAGCTGTGGGGGCCGATGCGATAGGTGACCGCTTCGACGAAGGTCGGGCCGCCGCCACGGCGGGCCCGGTCGACGGCCTCCCGCAGGACCTTGTGGACGGCGAGGGCATCGTTCCCGTCGACCCGCACGCCGGGGAGGTCATAGGCTCTGGCCTTCACCGCCAACGTCTTCGACGCGGTCTGCTGGGCGACGGGCACGCTGATGGACCAGTGGTTGTTCTGGCAGACCAGCACCACCGGCGGCGCGAAGCGCCCGGCGAGCTCCAGGGCGTGGTGGAAATCGCCTTGGCTCGTCGCGCCGTCTCCGCAGAAGGCGAGCACCACCGTGTCGTGCCCGCGATGGCGGGCGGCCATGGCCGCCCCGACCGCCTGGGGCAACTGCGGGCCGATGCAGGACGACCAGGAGACCTGGTGGACCGCCCGGCCGGCCATGTGGCTGGGCATCTGCCGGCCCCGTTGGAGGTCGGCGTCGTTCCCAAAGACCTGGGCCAGCCAGCGCGTCAGGGGAAACCCCCGGACCAGCATGCATGCGGCCTCCCGAAGAGCCGGGAACACCCAGTCCCCGGGGGCCAGGGCGAGCCCGGCGGCGACGGGAGGTGCCTCCTGACCGGTCGCCGGCCCGTAGAAGCCGATGCGCCCTTGCCGCTGGCGGGCGAGCATCCGCTCGTCGATGCGCCGCACCCGCACCATCTCCCGAAACAGGCGCTCGGCGAGCCCAGGGTCCGGGGGCGGGGTGCCCGGAGCCCAGACGCCGCCTTCGTCGAGGAGACGGATCAGTCCCAGGTCGGCTGGTGGCTCGGGAGCGGGGGCGGCGACGGCGTCGGCCATGGCGCCGGGCGCATCTTATCGGTGCGCCCCCGGGGGTCAAACGTCGTCCGCCACCTGGTCCGGGGTGTCCGCCAGGCCATCTTCCGGTTCCCCGCCGGAGGGGCAGAGGCGCACGCGCCAGATGGTGGGGTGGACGCCCTCGGAGATGGTCGCGTAGCCCGGCGGGTCGGCGACGAAGGTGATCGCCTCCCCCTGCCGTTCCTCTGGCGCGGGCCAGGAGACCGGAGGCCGGTCGAGGGCTGCCTCGAGGGGCTCGCCGGAGCGGCGCGTAAAAAAGAAGACGTCCTCGTAGGTCCGGACGAGCACCCCGTCGCCGGCATCCGAGAGCGCCGCGTCGGTCACCAGATGGCTGCCCGCATCTGGAGGCAGGGCGACCTCGCCGACCTGCTCGAGGACGCGCGGCGGCGCCGGCCGCCGCCCGAGGAGGCCTCGGCTCGCCGGATGGGGGGCCTCGGCGTGGAAGATCCCCGGCCGGTCCTCGAACTCCTTGGTCAGCACGTAGAGGTCCCCGCTGGGTCGGTCGACGATGAGGGCCTCGGCGTCGTGTCGCCGGCCGTCGCCGTAGGTGAAGCGCAGGTGGTCCGGCTCGTCGCCGACCCGGGGCGCCGCGGCCGTGCCGCCCAACCCGGGCTCCGCCAGGCGCTCGATCACGATGAAGGGGCGCTCGTGGTGGTTGTCCCCGAAGTCGGCGACGAAGAGCCCCTCGGGCCCGTTCGGGCGGAGGGGCCCCCGGGCCATGCCCTCCCAGTCGAAGGCGGGGGTCTGGGGCAGCAGGGTGACCCCCCGGGTCCCGCCAGCTGGGTCGACGGCGAAGAGCCGAGCGACGTCCCCGGAATCGTTGTGCAGCCAGAGCAGGTCCCCATGGTGTCGACTCCGGATGAGGCCCGAGGTCTCCGTCACCGCCTCGTCGCGGACGCGGCCGATCGCCTCCGGCGGACCGCACGGACGCAGCCCCTGAACGCGTCCGTCGGGCCCCGGGGCGGCCCCCGGGACCACCCATCCCGGCCCTGGAGACGACCCGCCGGCGGCGGGCGCCCCGGCGCCACATCCCGCGGCCATCGTGGTCAGGCCACCGAGGGCGGCGGCGACGGCCAGGGCGCCCCGGAGGTACCCCGGGAACCCTCCGGGCCCGGCGCCCGGATGCCTCCGGTCCCAGGGGCGCTTCCGGCTCGGCATCGGGACGACCCGTGCACTACAACTGGGGGCCCGATGCGCTCCCCCTGGGCCGAACCCCACCCGGTGACCCGCTCCTCGCCGACTCGGCGGCCGGCGCCGTGTGCCCGACGGCGGGGCCCCCAGCGAGGCGGAAGGGTCGTTCCCGGGGCGGCCCTCGCCGTCGCTCTGCTCGCCGGTCCCGCCCTGTCGAGCTGCCGGGAGCCAGAGCTCGCGTCCACCCCCGACGGGGCGGTCCGGGCCTTCGTCTCGGCCCTGGCCCGGTCGAAGAACGACCGCCGTGCCCTCCGGGAGGTCTACGAGCTCCTCGACCGTCCCTCCCGGCGCGCCCTCGCTCGCCGAGCCGAAGAGGCCACCGCCCTGGCCGGACGCCGGTTCCACCCCTGGGACATGATCCCCCAGGGACGGGTCCGCTGGCGCTTCGCTCCCCGCCCCGGGTCCGATGGCTACGCCCTCGAGCGGCAGGCGGGGGACGAGGCGGTCGTTCGGGTCCAGGGGGAAGATCCGAGCCGGTCCGCGCAGGTCCCGGTGGTCCGGGAAGACGAGGGCTGGCGGGTGCATCTCGCGATCCCGGTCTGGGAACAGCGCTGACCCGGGCCCCCGGAGGCGTCGGGTCACTCCTCCGGGGCCGGAGGCGCGGTCGGGTCCGGGTCGCCGGCGCCTTGGGCGGCCCCGTCGGCTTCGGGGGTCGCACCGGGGTCGTCGTCTTCTCCGTCGGCGCCGAGGTCGGCGACCCGGTCCGGGTCCCCGGCCGGTTCCTCCGCATCCCCCCCACCGAAGGCGCTCTGGAGCCCGAGGAGAAGGGTCAGGAAGACCAGGAGACCGAGCCCGAGCCAGGGCACCCAGGGCGGCGTTTCCCCCGCTTCATCCTGGACGTCCGGGATGCGCGGCGGCGCGGTGCGGGGCGTTTCGTCGGACACGGCGGCGCCGCATGCTGCGCGAAGTCCGTAGCCCCCGCAAGCGTCGACCGCGTGCCCCGATGGGCGGGCTCTCACCCCCCGGCGAGGAGGTCGAGGGCGGCCTGGTGGAGGTGGCCGTTCGTGGCGAGGAAGCCGGCCCCGTAGACCGGGTCGCCGCCGCTCAGATCCGTGGCCTGGCCTCCGGCCTCCCGGACGATCACCGTCGCCGCGCAGACGTCCCAGGGAGCCACCCCGGGATCGACCACCAGGTCGAGGCGGCCCGCCAAAAGGTGGGCGTAGTTGGCGAAGTCGGCGAAGCCCCGCTGGGTATCCGTACCCCGGGCGAGCCGGCCGAGGAGAGCGCCCCGGTCCGTGTCGAAGAACTGGCCCAGGCCACCGTGGCCCACCGCCGCCCGGGAGAGGTCCGTCCGGTCGCTCACCCGGAGGGGTCGGCCGTTCCCCGTCGCTCCGTCGCCGGCCACGGCGACGTAGAGCTCCTCGGCGGCGGGCAGGTAGGCGATCCCCAGGACGGGTCGCCCGCCTTCTTCGAGACCGACCAGCACCGACCAGCTGGGCAGCCCACGGACGAAGGCACGGGTTCCGTCGATGGGGTCGACGACGAAGCGGAGACCCGCGCCGGGTCCCGGGGCGGTGAGGGGCGCGTCGCCGTGGGTCTCTTCTCCCAGAAAGGCGATCTCCGGGAAGTGCCGGTCGACGTGGTCCCGGAGCCGGGCTTCCGTCTCCCGGTCGGCGATGGTCACCGGGCTCTCGTCGTCCTTCCGTTCGATGGGGCCGAGGTCGCCGGCCATCGCCGCGGCCCGGTCGCCGGCGTCCAGAACCGCGTCGACCAGGGCCCGAAGCGCGCGGACGCCGCCGATGCGGTCGAGATCGAAGGGGGGCTGGGGGTCGGTTGTGGAGGTCACGGTCCCCCCTCCGCGCCGATCGGGGGGTCGCGACCGTCCAGGGCTTCCCGGAGGAAGCGCAGGGTGTCCGCGAGCCCGACCTCGTTCCGCCAGGCGACGAAGTGGCCGTCCACCCCCTCCGGCGGCCGGTACTGGCGAAGGCCGACGGTGCGCTCGCCGGCTGCGCCGTAGTCCACGTTGTTCTGGACCGGCGGGTCCCGTTCGAAGACGCGGGGTATCGGGACCAGGGGGCTGCAGTCCCCGGTCTCGTCGCAGCGTCGCACCACCTGGAAGGCGCCGGCCTGGGCGAAGGCGTTCTGGCTTTCCACCGGGGTGAAGGTGTCGTCGAGGCCGTAGGTCATGAAGACGTGCCGGGCCCCGTCGACCCCGGGCGGCCGGTAGAGGCCGGCGTAGTTCACCGGGTCCACCCGTTCCATCACCATCTGGAAGAGGGCGAGGGCTGGATGAAAGTCCCCCACCCGAAGGCGACCGTCGTCCGCCGAGGCGTCCAGCAGGCCGAGGGGCACCAGCGCGGCGACGTCGATGGGGGAACGCTTGAAGCGCAGGGTCTCGACGAGGTCGCCGCCGATGCCGCTCAGGATGGCGGCCCGCAGCTCGTTCTCCCAGGGGATGCCGAGGGCGGCGTGGGTCGCCCCCTGGGAGTGGGCGAAGAGCACGACCCGGTCCTTGTCGAAGCGGAGCCGGGCGCCGGTGGGGCTCTGGTCGGCGGGGACGTCCCAGGCTTGCACCGCCCGCATCACCGAGAAGAAGTCGGCGGTGCCCTGAAGCACGTTGTCGCGACTGGCCTCGGGGTTGATGAAGTTGAAGAAGAGGTCCTTCGGGTCCTTGGTCGACCCGCCCCGGCGGTCGCCGTGCATCGGAAGGTCGATGGTGAGCGTGGCCGCGGGAGGACCGGCGGAGGCCCCTGGGGCGGCGAGGGCGGCCGCGTAACCCGTCCCGATCGCGCTCCGGATGCCCCCGCCCGTACCGTGGAGGTAGACGACCAGGGGCCAGCCCGCGTCCGGCGCCGTCGCGTCCCGAGGCACGGTGAGGGCAAAGCAGACCTCGTCCCGGCGCACGATCTCGGGCCGGCCGTCCTCGCCCCGGGCGAGGCCACCTCCCGCGTCCTCGAAGGGCAGGGTGCCCTCCTGGAACTGGGCCAGGTCGAGACGACCGTGGATCTCATCGAAGTCGTCGGCCGCCGGACCGCAGGCCCGCTCCCCGCCCAGGGCGCAGGGGGAGGAGACGCCCTCGTCGCAGCGGGTGAGCTCCGTCGGCTCCGGCGGATCGGCGGCGACCACCGCCGCCCGCAGGTCCGGGACGTCGTCCCGGTAGGTCTGGGTGGTGAACACGGACGCGTTCAGCAGGGAGCTCGGGTCGACGCCGGTCGCGGCGAGCCAGCTCCGGAGCGGTGCGTAGGCGGTCCAGGCGTCGGCCAGGGCGGGGTCGCCCTCCGGGGCCTCCGCGGCGAGCATCGCGAGGAAGTCGTCTGCCGGCTCGAAGGGAACCGACGGCCCATCCAGATCGTCCGCCGTGGCGATGCCCCGCTCGAGGAGCACGCCGTAGGTCGTGCCGGGTTGCAGGGGGCGCCCGTGGCGGGGGCGCACGCCGATCCAATCGTCGCAGACGTAGCGGGTGACGGCGCCCCGGGTCCACAGCCAGACCGGCGGCTCGTCCGGCGCCTCCGGGTCATCCAGGTTCACCAGGCGGAGGCGGGGGCGGCCGTCGTCGTCCGCATCCCGAATGGATTCCCGGTCGATGGGGACGCTGAAGCGGAAGAAAGCCACCGGGTTGACGCCGAACCCGTCCAGGTCGTCCTCCGCTGCCTCGAGGTAGCGGCCCACCAGGTCGATGGGCAGCACGGTCCCCGGCGATGGGTGGCCGGACAGGTCGAGGCGGCCGGTGTCGTCCCGGCGAATGTCGTTCGGGAAGGGCAGACGGTAGAAGTCCTCGTCCGTCGCCTCCCCCCGGGGGACCCGGAAGTAGGCGACGGTCTCCCCCGCCTCCGGCTCCGGGCAGTCCGCGCCGGCCCAGGCGGGCGGGAAGAAGGGGGGCTCGTCGAGGGACTCCTGCCCCGGGGACCGGCAGAGCTGGGCGGGCTCCTCCGCCTCGTCGGTGGGGTCCGGCAGGCAGAGGAGCCCGTCGCAGTCCCCGTCCCCCGCGCAGACCATGCCCAGGGTCTCCGGCGGTTCCTGGCAGCGGAAGGCGCCGTCCTCGGGGCTCGGGAGGCAGGCGAGCCCGGCGTAGCATTCGGCGGTCTCGCTACAGAAAAAGCCGAGATCCGTCTCGCCGGCGGGCCGGCAGCGGCGGCCGAAGTCGGCGAGGTCGACGACGCAGAGCAGGCCGGCGCTGCAGTCGCCGGTGGCGGCGCACTCGTCCCCGTCCTGCCCGTCACCGGCGGGGGCGCAGGCGCGCTGGGCGGTGCACCAGAGCCCGTCCTCGCAGTCCCCCGTCTGCTGGCAGTCGGCACCTTCCGGGCGGTCCCCGGAGGGCTGGCAGGTGGTCCGACAGACGAGGCCGCTTCGGCAGCGCCGGGTCTCGTCGCAGGCGTCCCCCCGGGACAGCCCGTCGACGCCGACGGGCCCCCCATCCCGGACGACCATCATGTCGTCGTCATCGTCGTCGTCCCCCGAGCCGACGTCGTCGAAGAGGGAGCAGCCGCCCCCGAATAGGGTGGCCGCGGCCAGGAGGGCCGCCGTCGCGGGGAATCGTCCGGGGCGGAAGATGCCGGCGAGGGGCCAGGAATCGGGGCGATCGCGCATCGGGGAACCTCGTCGTCGGGTCTCCACCCGGACGGCCAGGTGGCTGGGAACTGTAGCGCTTTCCGGGTCGTTCCGAGCTACGACGGGAGCCCCGGGCACCTTCCCGATACCGCCCCCGGGGCGCATTCTACCCGGACCGTGGTGTCCACTCCATCACCGAACCCAGACCCACCGAGCCCAGCCTCATCGCCGAGCCTAGCCTCATCGCCGAGCCAAGCCTCATCGCCGAGCCCAGCCC
>DAPKRP010000730.1:0-1531 GCA_031800515.1 Polyangiaceae bacterium LLY-WYZ-14_1
GCCGCGACGGTCGTGTTTCTGGGCGGCCCCGGCCTGGGGCCCCCGGCGGTCGGCGCCGGTCTGTCCGCAGGCATCGCCGTCGCCATCCTGCTCGCGGGAGAGCGGATCGCCGCCCGGCGCCCCGGGTGGTCGAGCGGGGAATCCCTGGCCTGGCTCAGCGCCGGGGCGGGGGCGAGCTTGGGGATCCTATGGGCGTCCGCCCCGAGTCCGGAGGTGGTCACGGGCACCGGCGTGGCGCTGGCCGTGCTGCTGCTGGGGCCCCTGGGGGCCGCCGTTCTTCGCCGGGTCGGCGTCTGACGGCCCTCTCAGTCTGGGTCGTCCCGCGCGAAGGGTGAGGCGCCCCCCGCCAGGACGGTGAGCTCGGCTTCGATCTCGGCCACCCGGACCAGCGCGTCCGCCCGCTGCCCCCGGTCACCGCCGGGGCGGGCCAGGAACAGCAGCAGCCTCCGTCGTTCGTAGTAGAGAGCCACCACCTCCCGGGCGAGGCTCCGCAGCGCCTGCTGCCGAGCCCGAGCCTCCCGGGAGATCGTCGTTTCCTCCGGGGCGAACACCAGCCGGTCGAGCCGGAAGACGAGCCGGCCGGTCAGGGTGAGGTCGTCGTCGGTGGAAGCATCGAGCCGGTCGAAGTCGCCCCCGTCCTGTCGGGCGGACAGATCCCGCCCTCGACCCCGCCGCGCTTCGACCCGGAGCTCGGGCACCCAGCCTCGGTTCCGAGCCCGCGCCCGGAGGTCGTCCGGCGAGGCGGTCTCGGCGCGTCGGACGGCGTCGAGGACCTGGGCCACGACCGAGTGGACCGGCGGATCCCCGGGGCGCCGCCGGACCGTCCCCGGGTCGAGGGGTGGCGGCGGTGGTTCCTCGTCGCCCCGGGGCGGCAGCTGCCCGGCCGACGCTGCCGGGCCGGCGCGGTCGGTCCAGGTCGCGTCCACCCGCACCCCGAGCTCCCAGTCCCGGCGACGAAGG
Organism: Polyangiaceae bacterium LLY-WYZ-14_1; assembly: GCA_031800515.1. Lineage (GTDB taxonomy): Bacteria > Myxococcota_A > Polyangia > Polyangiales > DAPKRP01 > DAPKRP01. The sequence goes on from DAPKRP010000730.1 coordinate 961, forward strand.
TCCGCGCCCCGGCGCCGGGCCTGGCGGGCCTGCCCTTCCACGGAGACGGTCGGCACGGCGCGGGCGGCGCCGGACGCGGGGCAGCCGACGGCCAGGCAGGTGATCCCGGCGACGAGTGCCCCTACCCAGCGGCTTGGAGAGGGTTCGCGCCGGCGCATGCGGCCTCATCGGGCGCCCGGGGACCGTGTTGCGTTTGGGACCGGCGCAAACCCGGTTCGGACTTCCGGGCAGGGGTACTAGCTCGAGTCGCCCCGGACGTGGGCCACGGAGACGAAGCGACCCCGGGCGCGCCAGCCGATCGCCGCGGTCAGCCGTGCCCTGGCGGGTATGCCCTCGAAGCGCGTGCTCCCCACCAGGTCCTCCACCTCCCGCTCGAAGACCTGGTTCGCGATCACCGATTCCATGTCCGGGGTGATGGCGACCAGCCGCGCCGTCAGGCTCGCTCCGGGCCCCGCCAGGTGACGGCCCGGGGTGGCCCCCGCCTCGGTGAGCGTCCACCGCAGCTCGACGCGGCCGCCTTCGAGGCGACCGAGGGCGATGGGGGGCAGCGTCGGAGCCGGGGGTGGTGTGG
>DAPKRP010000731.1:0-2493 GCA_031800515.1 Polyangiaceae bacterium LLY-WYZ-14_1
GCGACGCCCCTTCAAGGTGACATCGCTTCCACCGGCCGGCGAGGCCAGGGACGAGGACGCTTCTTGCGAATACGCGGCTTCACCAAGGCGGACTTCGACCACGTGGTGACGGTCCTCGACCGCTGGTGGGGCGGGCCGGCGGGGGAACGAGCCCATCCAGTCTTCTTCTACGAGCTCGGCGAGCACGCCCTGGTCGCGGAGGAAGACGGGGAGCTGGTCGGCTTCCTGCTCGGCTTTCTGGCGCCGACGAGCCCGCCGACGGGCTATGTGCATCTGGTCGGGATCCATCCGGACCGGCGGCGGCAGGGGGTGGGCCACGCCCTCTACCGGGTGTTCACGGAGCGCTGCCTCGGTCACGGGGCGGTGGAGCTCAAGGCGATCACCGCCGTCGGGAACGAAGGCTCCATCGACTTCCACCGGGCCCTCGGATTCCGGGTATCCGAGGAGCGGGACTACGCCGGACCCGGGCGCGCCCGCGTGGTATTCCGCAAGTCCCTCGAGGGGAGCGGACCAGCGTCGGGGGATTCCCCCTAAGATCGCGGGGCGGGCCGCCGATGGTTGTAGCGCCTGGCGTATGCCGCCGGCCGGTACACGCCGGAAAGACGAGGAAGCATGGGGTACAGCGGAGCGGGCGAGGCACGGAGCGTCAGGGAATCTCTCGGGGAGGCGCTCGCCGCCCTCCAGCAGGATCCGAATCTGCCGGAAGACGTGATGGCGGTCGCCTCGAACGTGGCCTCGGCGGTCAACAGCCTCTTCGAAGCGGAGCGCGCCTCGACGGAGCTCGACGGCAAGGCGGCCACGAAGGCCGCCCTCGGATCCCTGAGCCAGACCCTGGCGCTGCTCCAGGACGTGTCCGCGGACCATCCGGGGGTCTCCCGGGCGTCTCAGGTCATCGCCCAGGCGATGTCCACCCTCTATCCCCTCACCACGGTGCCGAGCCGGGCGCCGTCGGTCCCATCACCCGGCAGCGGCGCCCCGCCGGGGCAGACGGTCCCGAAGGCCGCGCCGGTCCCCGCCGCCCCGGCTCAGCCGCGCACGCAGCTCGAAGCCAACATCGGGGCGACCACCGAATCGAACTTCTTCGTCGGCTTCTCCGGCGAGATCGCCGAAGGGGGCGTCTTCCTCGGCACCTACGAGGTGCTTCCCCAGGGCACGCCGATCGACCTCCTGGTCACCCTACCCGGCGGCTTCGAGACCCGGATCGACGGCTTCGTCTGGTTCGTCCGGGACCCCCTGGACCTGGCCTCGGAAGCCCACCCAGGCATGGGGATCAAGTTCGAGCGGCTTCAGAGCGACCAGCGGGAGCTGATCCTCCGCTTCATCCGGAAGCGGGCGCCGATGTTCTACGACGAGTAGGCGACCCGGGGTGACACGGCCGCGACCATGGGCCATGGTCGCTCCGTGTTCCTTCGCAAGGCGGCGCTTCGACCGGTGCCCTCCTGGGCCGTCGTCCCCTCCGACACCCTCGAGGCGGTGGAAGCTTCCCTCGGCGACGAAGAAGAAGCGCTCCAGTCGGCGCTGGACGACGGCTATCGAAGCCTCGATCGACGTCAGCCGGTGCTCGCTGCCTGGCTCGCCGAAGAAGTCTCCCAGCGTCAGGACGAGCTGGCCCAGTCCCTGGGCTATTTCTTGACCGTCAGCGTCTATCTCGCCTTCCGGGAGGCCTTCCCGACCCGCCTCGAGGCCATCGACGCCGAGAGCCTCGGCCTGGCGATCGCGACCCTGGAAGCCGACGAAGAGCTCCGAGCCGGCGACCCCTTCGAGGTCTACGAGAGCGATGACGTCGTCGCGATGACCCAGCCGGCGGTGCTGGAGTTCGTCCAGCATCACGTCCGGGAAGCGGTCCAGCAGGCGGACGCGGAGGCCGACCTCGACGAGTTCGACCAGGTCTACCGCGCCGTCCTGGTGCAGACGATCGCCTTGAGCCACGCCGTCGCCGTGCCCCGAGGGCAGCAGCGCTACCTGGCCTGATCCCCCCGGCGGCGGGGCTCCCCGGCGGGGACTTCGACGTCGTCCCCGGCATCCTCTGCCTGGCCGGGAACGCCTTGCCTCTCCGAAGGGGCCGGGACGGGATGGCCGGCGACGCGCACCCGGGGACCCGCCGGCTCGGTCCGGGCGAGCTCGGCCTCGACCTCCCGGAAGACGTAGGTGAGCCGCCCGTCCGCCTCGACCTCCAGGCCGACCCGGGTCTCGTCCACCAGCCGGGAGAGGGCGGCCTCCGCCTCGGCGGTCGTCCACCGGAAGCGGCGGGCCACGCCGGTGGCGGTGAGCCGACCCCCCTCGTCCCGAGCCAGCTCGAGGAGGGCGAGCTCCTCGGCCCGGGCGCGGCGGGCGGCGGCGCTGCGGGAGGCTCCCCGGAGGGACCATGCGCCGAGCCCGACGCCCCCGGCGGCGACGAAGACGGCCGCCAGGAGGCCGCCGGCCCCGGGGAGGGCGACGGCGACGAGGGCGGCGCCGAGGACGCCCCCCGCCAACGAGAGCACGCCGAGGGCG
>DAPKRP010000732.1:0-3540 GCA_031800515.1 Polyangiaceae bacterium LLY-WYZ-14_1
TCGGGCAGCCGGTCGAGGTCGATGAACAGCTCGTTCCAGAAGAGGCGGCTCACCGGCGCGTAGGGGCTCGGGTCGCAGGGGGGGTAGGTCGGCACCGGCGCCTCCGGAGACACCTCCCCGAGGAAGCTCGAGAGGAGCGGAAGCGTGCCGACCATCTCGCCGCCGAGGCCGCGCACCCAGTCGACCAGTCGGGAGAGGTCCGTGAGGTCGCCGATCCCCTGGCTGCGGGAGGAGTGGAGGGCGTAGAGCGGGACGAAGACCCCCCAGCCCCGTTCGTCCTGCCGGGGCACGAAGGCGCGGCGGGGGCCGGCGATCAGGTGAATCGGCGGGAGCTCCCCGGCGTCCGCCAGCCCCGCCACCTCGAGCTCGACCCGATAGCGGCCGAGGGCCAGGTCCCCGCCGAGGTCGAGCTCGGCCTCGACGAAGCGCTGGTTGTCGACCTCCGCCGCATCCGTCCGGGGAAGCTCCGGGAGGCGAAAGGAAACGGTCCGCGGCGCCTCCCCGGGGGGAGCGCCCGCCCGTCGGAGGACGGCGCGGCCGGGCATCGGACCCGACGGCTCCGGGAAGCGGAGGCGCAGGGTGGGCGCCGCCCCGTCCCAGACGACGGCCGCGGGAGGCGCCAGGCGCTTCCAGGCGGCAAGCCCCATCTGGCGCAGGGCCTCGGGGGCGTCGTCGGGGTGGTCGAGGGGGGCTCCCAGGGAGCGAAGCACCGCGACCAGGGCGTCGTCGGAGGCGTTCCTCCGCTGGCCGAGGCCGTCCCAGTGGGCGGTCTGAACGCCGAGGAAGGTCGCCAGATCCTCGAGTGCCCGTCGCGCCACCAACCCGCCCTAGAACGGCGGCTCACGACGTCAAGCAACGATCGCGAAATCCGCAGGTCCCGGAGCACCCCGGACGCCGTGCGCATTGACGCTGGTGCCCCGGGGCCCGTAACGAGTACCACTGCCCGGAAGTCGACGCGATATGGAGCCATTCCCCGGAGAACCGAATCCCCTCGGCGCCCACTACGACGGCGCCGGGACCAACTTCTCGATGTTCAGCGAATCGGCGGAGCGCGTAGAGCTCTGCCTCTTCGACGAGGAAGGGCAGGAAACCCGTCACGACCTGCCGGAGAACACGGGTTTCCACTGGCACGGCTACCTGCAGGGCATCGGCCCCGGCCAGCGCTACGGCTATCGGGTGCACGGCCCCTGGGCCCCGGAGCGGGGGATGCGCTTCAATCCTCAGAAGCTCCTCCTCGACCCCTACGCCAAGGCCATCGAGGGGTCCGTGCGCTGGGACGCCGCCGTCTTCGGCTACCAGCTCGGGGAAGACCCGACGACGATCAACGTCCGAGACAGCAGCCGCTTCGTCCCCCGGAGCATCGTCGTGAACCCCTATTTCGACTGGGGAAACGATCGCCCTCCTCGGGTGTCCTTCCACGAGAGCATCATCTACGAGGCCCACGTTCGAGGCTTGACCGCCCGGCACCCGGACGTACCGCCGCCCCTTCGCGGCACCTACGCGGCCATCGCCCACCCGGCCGTCGTCGAACATCTGACCAAGCTTGGCGTGACGGCGATCGAGTTGATGCCCGTGCATCATTTCATCCACGATCACGCCCTCGTGGAACGGGGGCTGCGCAACTATTGGGGCTACAACTCCATCGGGTATTTCGCGCCCCACGGGGAATATTCCTCTGCGGGGGATCGGGGCGCCCAGGTGATCGAGTTCAAGTCGATGGTGAAGGCGCTCCACGAAGCGAACATCGAAGTGATCCTCGACGTGGTCTACAACCACACCGCGGAAGGCAATCACATGGGGCCGACCCTCGCCTTCCGGGGGATCGACAACCATGCCTACTATCGGTTGTCCCCCGAAGACCTCCGCTACTACGTGGACTACACCGGCTGCGGGAACAGCCTGAACATGAGGAGCCCCCACGTGCTCCAGCTCATCATGGACTCCCTGCGCTATTGGGTCCTGGAAATGCACGTGGACGGCTTCCGCTTCGACCTGGCCGCCGCGTTGGCTCGGGAGCTCCACGCCGTCGACCGGTTGTCCGCGTTTCTCGACATCATCCACCAGGACCCCGTCCTGTCCCAGGTGAAGCTCATCGCGGAACCCTGGGACGTCGGAGAGGGGGGGTACCAGGTCGGCAACTTCCCGCCCCGCTGGAGCGAATGGAACGGGAAGTATCGGGACACCGTTCGGGACTTCTGGCGGGGGGCGGACCAGACCCTCGGCGAGTTCGCCGCCCGCTTCACCGGCAGCAGCGACCTCTACGAATCCACGGGACGCCGCCCCTACGCCAGCATCAACTTCGTCACCGCCCACGACGGCTTCACGCTCCGTGACCTGGTCAGCTACAACGAAAAGCACAACGAGGCGAACGGCGAGGACAACCGGGACGGGGAAAGCCACAACCGGTCCTGGAACCACGGGGTCGAAGGAGAAACCGACGACCCGAACATCGTCGCAGTCCGCGCCCGACAACAGCGCAACTTCCTGGCGACCCTGATGCTTTCCCAAGGGGTCCCGATGCTCCTCGCCGGAGACGAGATCGGCCGCACCCAGGGCGGGAACAACAACGCCTATTGTCAGGACAACCCGATCTCCTGGATCGACTGGAAAAACGCGGACGAAGACCTGCTGGAATACGTCCGTGAGCTCATCGCCCTGCGCCAGTCACATCCGGTGTTTCTCCGGAAGAAGTGGTTTCAAGGCCGCAGCATCCGGGGGTCCAACCTGTCCGACATCGGTTGGTTCAAACCCGACGGCCACGAGATGAGCGACGCGGATTGGCAGGTCGGCTTCGCGAAGGCCCTCGGCGTCTACCTGAACGGCCTGGGCATTCCCAGTCGGGATCAGTGGGGGCAGAAGGTCGTCGACGAAGACTTTTTCCTGTTCTTCAACGCCGGCCACGAGCCGATCACCTTCGTCCTCCCGAAGGCGATCGACGGCGCCGAATGGTCCCTGCTCGTCGACACGGCGGGCACGTCCTTCGCCGACGACCCACCCCACTTCGCCGCCGGTGCCGCGATCCCCTTGGACGCCCGGTCGACCAAGATCCTCTGGCTGCCCCGGAACGCCTGACCGTCAGCCTTCCCAGGCGCTGACCACCTCGTCCAACGCCGGGCGGGGCGCCGTCGGCGCCGGGACGGTCGGCGTCCCGACGTAGAGGAAGGCCACCAGCTGGTCGTCCCCCCGGAGCCCGAGGGCTTCTTTCACGCCGGGGTCGTAGGCTGGCTCCCCGGTGCGCCAGATCCCGGCGAAGCCCTCCGCCTGCACCGCCAGGAGGAGCGCGTGGGCGGCGGTCCCGGCGCTGAGCACCTGCTCGATCACCGGCACCTTCGGGTGATCCGGCACCGGACGGGCGGCCACCGCCAGGAGCAGAGGCGCCCGGAGGGGCTTTCGGCGGGCCCGGGACAGGGTCTCGTCGTCGGCCCCCGGGTCCTTCCGGCGAACCATCTGGGCGATGGCCTCACCGAGCCGCTCCCGGGCCGCACCCCGAATGGTCAGGATCCGGGTGGTGCGGAGGGCGCCGTGGTCCGGCGCCGCGAG
>DAPKRP010000733.1:0-2497 GCA_031800515.1 Polyangiaceae bacterium LLY-WYZ-14_1
GGCGCCGGCGAGCTCGACCAGGAGGGCCCAGGGGATGACGAACCGGGCCAGGGAGCGGCGGCGCGAGGCGCCCGCGCGGACGGGTCGAGCACGGTTCGTGGGCAGAATGGGGTGGGACACCAGCACACCTCGGAACTGGACCGTCATCGGGTCGGGGTCGCGGGGCATCACCAGGCCCGCCGGAGGAACAGTGGGGAGGCCCCCTCCCTCCGTTGCAGGCGAACGCCCTGCCCTTGACTGGGCCGCCACGAGGCGTAACTCCTAGTTCGATGGCCAAGCGAGGCGCCGGTGAGCCCGAACGGGACGAGATCCTGGCGGGTCTGCGCGACCGGCTCCGGGCGGCCGGGCTTCGGGCTACCCCGGCGCGGGTGGCCGTCTATGGCGCTCTCCGGGCCGCCGCCCGTCCCGTCTCCCACGCGGACGTCTGCGCGGCCCTCGATGGCCGGGGCTTCGACCGGGCGACCGTCTACCGCAACCTGGTCGACCTGACCGATGCGGGGCTCGCCCGGCGGGCGGACCACGGGGACCGGGTCTGGCGCTTCGAGGGCATCCGTAAGGGGAAGGGCGCCCGGAAGGGTGCCGCGCCGGGGGAGGCCGACGGCGACCGCCTCGCCCATCCCCATTTCGTCTGCAGCGAGTGCGGGACGGTCACCTGCCTGCCGGAAGACGCGGTCCAGGTCGGCGGCGCCCCGACCCTTCCCCGCGCCGTGCGCCAGGCGCAGGCCTCCCTGGACATCCAGATCCGCGGCACCTGCGACGACTGCGTCTGAGGCTGCGTCTGAGGATATTGTGGCGAGGAGCCGGAACGCCGCAGACGGCGTCGGATCGGCTTGCCGGCAGGGGTCAGCGCCCGAGGACGTAGCCCGCGACCAGGGGAAAGACGATGGTCGCGTCCGATTCGATCACGAACTTCGGGGTTTCCGGGCTCAGCTTTCCCCAGGTGATCTTCTCGTTGGGGACCGCGCCGCTATAGGACCCGTAGGAGGTCGTCGCCTCCGAGATCTGACAGAAGTACCCCCACACCCGGACGTTCTCCTGGAGGTCCTGGTTCAGCAGGGGGACGACGCAGATGGGAAAGTCCCCGCTGATCCCGCCCCCGACCTGGAAGAAGCCGACGGAGGCCTCCGCCTGCCGGCGCCGATACCAGTCGATGAGGGACACCATCTGCTCGATGCCGCTCTTGACCGTGCCCGGCTGCTGGACGTCGCCCCGGACGATCGCCGCGGCGTACATGTTGCCGAGGGTCGAGTCCTCCCAGCCAGGCACGAACAGGGGCAGGTCCGCCTCCGCCGCCGCGACCAGCCAGGAATCCCGCGGGTCGATCGCATAGTGCTCGGCGACATCCCCGTTGCGGATGAGCCGGTAGAAGAACTCGTGGGGGAAGGCGCGCTCCCCGTCCCGCTCCGCCTGGGTCCAGAGCCTCAGCATCTGGGCTTCGATCCGCCGCATGGCGACGTCTTCGGGGATGCAGGTGTCGGTCACCCGGTTCATGCCTCGGGCGTGCAGCGCTTCTTCCTGCTCGGCGGTCAGGCTCCGGTAGTGGGGGACCCGAGCGTAGGACTCGTGGGCGACCAGGTTGAACAGGTCCTCTTCGAGGTTCGCGCCGGTGACGCTGAGCGCGTGCACCTTCTTCTCCCGGATGAGCTCGGCGATCAGAATGCCGAGCTCGGCGGTGCTCATCGCCCCACCCAGGGTCAGGAGCATCTCCCCGCCCGAGTCGAGGTGGGCCTTCCAGCCCTCCGCCGCATCGACCAGGGCGGCGGCGTTGAAGTGTCGGTAGTGATGCTTGATGTAGTCCTCGACGGCGCCCACCGGCTCGTCCCTTTCCCCGAACGTCGGCGCCAAGGGCGCCAGGCGTCGGTCCGGCCCCAGCCGTACCACGGGGTGCGACGGTGAGCAGGACGCGGGCCGCGGAGACGCCGGGGAGCGGCATTCCAGTCCTCCACGAAGACGATCACCTCCTCGCCGTGGACAAACCCGCGGGCCTGCCGGTCCACGGGACCCTGGACCCGGCCCGAGACCACCTGGAGGCCGCGGTCCGGCGCATGCTGGAAGCCCGGGATGGGCGGGCGCCGGAGGTGCTCCGCCTGGTCCACCGGCTGGACGTCGACACCACGGGCGTCGTCGTCCTTGCCAAGACCCGGGGGGCCGCCCAGCACCTGGGCACCACCTTCGTCGCCCGTCACGTCGGCAAGCGCTACCTCGCCGCCGTGCACCTCCTCCAACCGGCGCCGACCATCGAGTGGGAGGAAAAAAGCTACCTCCGCCCCGGCGTGCAGGGGCTCGACGGACGACATCGCACCGAGGTCGTCCGTTCGGGGGGCAAGCCCTCCCGGACGACGTTCCGGGTGCTCGCCTACGACGGGGAACGAGCGCTGGTGGAGGCGCGACCCCTCACCGGCCGCACGCACCAGATCCGGGTCCACCTCGCCCACCGGGGCATGCCGCTGCTCGGCGATGCCCTCTACGGCGCACCCCCGAGCGAGGCCCTCCGCCC
>DAPKRP010000734.1:0-3103 GCA_031800515.1 Polyangiaceae bacterium LLY-WYZ-14_1
TCCCCGATGATTTCCTGATGATCATCGACGAGTCCCACCAGACCATCCCGCAGATCGGCGGGATGTACCGGGGGGACCGGGCCCGGAAGGAAATCCTCGTCGAGCACGGCTTCCGCCTGCCCTCGGCGGTGGACAACCGACCGCTGCGCTTCGAAGAGTGGGAGGCCCACGTCCACCGGATCGTCTACGTGAGCGCGACCCCCGGGGACTACGAGCTCGAGCAGACCGGGGGGGTCGTGACGGAGCAGGTGATCCGGCCCACCGGGCTCCTCGACCCGGTGATCCACGTCCGCCCCGTCCGACAGCAGGTCGACGACCTCCTCGGCGAGATCCGCGCCCGGGTCGAACGCGACGAACGGGTGCTGGTGACCACCCTGACCAAGCGGATGGCAGAGGACCTGACGGAGTACTACCAGGACCTCGGCGTCCGGGTCCGCTACCTCCACAGCGACATCGACACCTTGGAACGCATCGAGATCCTCCGGGACCTCCGCCGGGGGGAGTTCGACGTCCTGGTCGGCATCAACCTTCTGCGGGAAGGCCTGGACCTGCCGGAGGTGTCCCTCGTGGCCATCCTCGACGCGGACAAGGAAGGCTTCCTCCGGAGCCCCCGCTCCCTCATCCAGACCATCGGCCGAGCCGCCCGAAACGCCCGGGGCGAGGTCCTGATGTACGCGGACAAGGTCACCGACGCGATGCGGCGGGCGATGGAGGAAACGGAACGCCGTCGGGAGAAGCAGATCGCCTACAACGCCGCCCACGGCATCACCCCTCGGACCGTCGAGCGCGCCGTCCTCGATCTGGACCCGACGAGCGGAAGCCGGGACTACGCGCCGATCCCCGGCGTCCGCCCCGTGGACGCCGACGCGGACCCGCGGGAACAGGTCGACGACCTGCGCAGCGCCATGCTGCTCGCCGCGGAGAACCTCGAGTTCGAGAAGGCCGCGGCCCTCCGGGACCGCATCCAGACCCTCGAAAAGGCCAGCGCCGGGACCGGGCGGGGCACCGGCTCCGGGAAGAAGGCGGGACGCCGGAGCCGCTCGGCGGCCCGAAGCTGACGGTCCCGCCGTCCCGCGGCGATTCGCGCTCCGGACCAGGCTCCCCGGCTTGAGCGCCTCCGGGGGGCGGACTACCTTCCGCGCCATGCTTCGCCTCCGGTCCGTCGCGCTCGCCGTCGCGTGCCTGATCGGCCTCGGCCCGACCCCCGACGCCCAGGCCGATGAGCCCGGAGAAGGGGGCGCGGACCCGAGCGTTCCGAATCGGCTGGTGGAGTTCCACTTCATCCCCACCGCCCGGGCCCAGATCGCCCTCTGGGTGGAGAGCGCCGACGGCACCCGCTTCGAGACCCTCCGCCTGACCCAGGCCGTCTCGACCCGAGGCATCGGCAATCGCCCCGGCGCCACCCAGATGAACAGCGGCTTCCGCTGGCCCTACGGCCGCCGGGAGGGCGTGCTGCCCGTCTGGGCGCACCGCCGGGTCGAGGTCGGCGGCGGCGCTCCCTTCCGACGGGTGATCTTCCAGGACCGGGTCTCCGAGGGACACGCGTCGCGTTCGACCGCCGACTTCTCCCGGGACGACTACTTCTGCCTGTCCTTCGACCAGGAGCGCTCCCGTCGGGACGCCCTGGACGCGGTGACCTGCGCCAGCGTCTTCAACAGCGACAAGGGCCGCTACGCCACGGAAGACGACGCCCGTCGGGGCTACGCCGAACCCTGGCAGGGCCCGGGGGGCTCCGGGAGCATGCGACCCCTGGACCCCGAGTCCCTCTATCCGCCGCGACGCGACCTCGACGACCCCATCGGCTACGACCACCCGGACATCACCCGTTTCGCCGAGGACGCCCGGGCGGTGATGCCGCGCCTCGATGCGATCACGATGGCCACCCCGGCCCCCGAGGTTCCTCAGCGGATCCAGTGGCGACCGCCGGCGGACTGGCCCGACGGGGACTACGTCGCCTACCTCGAGATCCACACGGAGGGCGACTACAACGGTCGCTTCAACGATCGGTCGAACCCGACCCCCCAAAACCCGGACGAGGCCTGGGACTACTGGGCCAAGACCTTCGGATACCCCTACCGGGGGCAGCCCAGCATCGTCTTCCGACAGGCCTTCACCCTGTCCCCCGCCGGCGGCGAGTTCGCCACCGACACCCCCGAGGGCTACGGCGACCTCCACGGGGAGACCGGGGAGATCGCGACCATGGACCCGGGAATGATCCTGGACGACCCGGTCGGAGCGCCGGGGAGCGGAGCCGACCGCCTGCGGATGGACGACGCCGGGAACCGGCTCCGGGTGGTCGCCGTCCCCCGGGACCTCTGCGAGGGACCGAACCCGGACCCCCGCTGCTTCGAGGCCTGCGACGGGCCGGGCAGCTGCGACGACGGCTTCCTCTGCGAGCCCGAGGCCGGGCAGTGCCTCTGGGCCTGCGACGTCGACGCCCGGCCGGAACCGGTCCCGTCTCTGGGCATCGAGCTGCACCCGGACGAGCTCCGGGCGCATGAATGGCTCCGGGTGACCTTCCAGGTCCCCGAGAGCCTCCGCCCCGTCGACCGCTACGAGCTGCGGGTCGCCCGTTTTCCCATCGTCGACGAGGCGAGCTTCCAGGACGCGAGCCCCGCCTTCGCCGCCAGCCTGGACACGGTGGCGGTCCAGATCCCCGAGGTCGGGGCTGCCCGGGACCTTCTTCCCGGGGACACGGTCACCGTCGACATCGGACAGCTCTCCCAGCTGACCACCTATTGGGTCGCCCTGCGCGCCGTCGACGACTGCAACGGGGCGGGCCCCATCGAGGTTCGGGAGATCACGACCCCGGAGATCCAGTACACCACCGTCTCGCCCTGCTTCGTCGCCTCGGCGGCCTGGGGAACGCCGTTGGCCGACCAGGTGGGCACCCTACGGCGGTTCCGAGACCGGCAGCTTCGGACCCACGGGTTCGGCCGCGCCCTCGTGGACGCCTACTACCGCGTCGGTCCCGCCGCCGCCTCCGTCATCGACGACTCCCCCTGGCTGGCCGGCCTGGCTCGTACCGCCCTCGTCCCGTTGGTGGAGCTCGCCCGATGGCTCGACCCGACCCCCGAAAGCCCCCGATGACGTCGTCGTCCTC
>DAPKRP010000735.1:0-2894 GCA_031800515.1 Polyangiaceae bacterium LLY-WYZ-14_1
CGCCGAGGGTGCGGAGGCTGACGAGCCGTTCCTCCCGCATGCCCTCGAGGTCGCAGGCGATGCCGCAGTCGTAGCAGACGAGCTTGCGGCGGTCCGACTCGGCGTCGGCGAGGTTGGTGTGGTGGACGAACATCCCCCGCACCTTTCCGCAGGGTGGGCTCAAACGATCGCTGAGCGCCTTTCGATATTCCTTGGCGAGGAAACCGTCTTCGAGACCCACGTCGATGTGGTCCCAGGGCAGCCGGGCGCTCATCGGCAGGGTCTCGAGGTAGCGGTCGACGTCGACCTGGTGGTGGGCGAAGGCCTCCTCCCAGACGTCCAGCCGGAGCCCCTCATCCCAGCTGTCGAAGCGGGCGCCGTTCCGGTAGGCGCGCTCGATCACCTCCGCCAGGGGGCGGTCGCCCCGGGCGAGCACGCCCTCGAGCCAGGAGCCCGTCGAGTCGTGGACCCGTAGCTTCACCCCCGTGTTGCGGGCGGTCTCCCGGAGGATCCCCTGCTTCCGCCGGATCGTCTCCCGGTCGTTCATCGCGCACCACTGGAAGGGGGTGTGGGGCTTCGGAACGTGGCTCGAGACGCTGACGGTGACCTTGGGGCGGCGCCGAAGGACCTTTTTGCCCACCTGATAGGCACGGGCCCCGGTTTCGACGATGCCCCGGACGTCTTCGTCTTCCTCCGTGGGCAACCCGATCATGAAGTAGAGCTTCATCCGGTCGAAGCCCCGGGCGAAGACCCGCTCGGCGGTCTCCATGAGCTGCTCTTCGGTGACGTTCTTGTTGACGACGTCCCGCATCCGCTGGGTGCCCGCCTCCGGGGCGAAGGTGAGCCCGCTCGCCCGCACCCGGCTGAGGTCGTCGAGGACGTCCTCGGAGAGCCCGTAGGCCCGCAGGGACGAGACGCTGAGCGCCACCTTGTCGTCGGAGACCTCGTCCGAGACCGCTTTCACCAGCGGCGCGATCGCGCTGTAGTCGGCGGTGGACAGGCTGGTCAACGACGCCTCGTCGTAGCCGCCTTCCTTCACCGCCCCGACCACGGCGCGGAGGATCTCCTGGGGGCTCCGCTCCCGGACCGGTCGGTAGATCATGCCCGCCTGGCAGAAGCGGCAGCCCTCGGTGCAGCCCCGGGCGATCTCGACGCTGACCCGGTCGAAGACCGTTTCCGTCGCCGCCACCGGGCCATCCGTCGGGAAGGGAAAGGCGTCCAGGTCGGGGACGAAGTGCCGCTCCACGGGGAAGGGCACCTCCGGGTCCGCCGGTGCTTGCACCACCTGAAAGCCCGTGTCCGGGTCCCGTTCCGTGTCGTAGAGGGCGGGGACGTAGAAGCCCCCGAGCTGGGCCAACGCCCGCAGCCGCTCCCGGCGCGGCACCCCCGCCGCCTTGAGCTCGCTCCAGAGCAGGACCATCTGCGGCGTCCGCAGCTCGCCATCGCCGATCAGAAACGCGTCGACGAAGGGGGCCATGCACTCGGCGTGGGTCGCCGTCGGGCCACCGCAGACCACCAGGGGGTGGTCCTCCCCGCGGTCCGAGGCCCGGAGGGGGACCCCGCCGAGGTCCAACATGAGGAGCACGTTGGTGTAGGTCAGCTCGAACTGGAGGGAGAAGCCGACCACGTCGAAGTCCCGAAGGGCGCGCCCCGATTCCAGGCTCCGCAGGGGCTCGTCCCGGGCTCGGAGCTCCCCTTCCATGTCGCCCCAGGGCGCGTAGACCCGTTCCGCGAGCAGCTCCGGATGGCGGTTCAAGATCCCGTACAGGATCTTGTAGCCGAGATGGCTCATCCCGACCTCGTAGAGGTCTGGGAAGGCGAGGCACATCCGCCCCTTGGCCTGGTCCCAGGGCTTGGCGGTCTGCCCATGCTCCCCGCCGAGATAGCGGGCGGGCTTCTTCACCCGTTGGATGAAGGACGCGTAGGGATGCTCCTCGGAGACGGCGGTCGGCATCACCGGCCCGTTCTGGGAAGACGCCGGAACCCTGTCAAGGCGGGCGCTGGACAGGGTGGGGTGTTCTCAGAAGTAATAGATCGCCGTGATCGCCCCGGTGAAGATGTCCCAGGGGTCCTGCCGTAGTCCGGTCGTGATCGACGTGATGGTGACGCTGTCCTCCGCGGTCTCGTCACAGGCGTCGTCGACGCAACGGGTCTGGCGGGCGAACTCGACCCGAAGGCGGGCGCCGACCGCCGCCTGGAGGGACAGGTCCGGGATGCCGATGAAGCCGAAGTGGACCTCGGCGCCCAGGCGGACCCCCAGGTCGAAGAGCACCCCGAAGAAGTCGTCGTCTCCGTTCGCCCCGATGGCGCTCGGGGCACTGCCGCCGCCGAAGCCTAGGTTCACCTCGGGGATGACCAGGAAGGCGTAGTGCTTGTAGTGGTAGAGGGTGACCGGCAGGCCCCCGTGGAACACCAGCCCGAAGGAGGAGCCCAGGTTGTCCCCCTCGCCGTCGACGTCGACGGAGACGTTTCGGAAGCCGAGCCCAACGGCGGCCTGGACACCGATGAGGTCGTCGAGCCAGTGCCGCACGCCCAGGGAGGGGGCGTCGATGCGGGTGAGGTCGCCGCTCGTCGGGTCGATGGGGCCGCTCACGACGTCGAAGACCCCGAAGAACCCGACGCCGACGCGGCCGACGGCGTCGTGATGATCGGTGAAGCGCGCCGGGTCCTGCACGTCCGGGAGGTCCGCGGGGACGTAGCTCGGGTCGTCCTCGTCCCCCCCTCCTTCGATGTCCCGGGCCAGCGGGATCTCGTCGATGCTCCGAGCGCCGGTCTCCCGGTCCGGGTCCGCGCTGCCCTCCGCCTCCGTTCCGGTCACCGGCGGTGCCTGCCAGGCCCCCGTGTCGCCGCCCTCCGGATCCACCTGAGCCTGGGCAGCCCCGGGGAGGGCTCCTGCGGCGAGCAGTCCGAGGGGC
>DAPKRP010000736.1:0-3021 GCA_031800515.1 Polyangiaceae bacterium LLY-WYZ-14_1
ACCCGCCCCGGGTCCGGGTGGTCGACGCCCTCGGCGAGCCCGGGGAGATCCGCGCAGAGGTCGAGGCGCTCAAGCTGCGCCACGGCGTCGTCGAGCCCTTTCCCGCCGAGGTGCGGGCGGAGGCGAGCCGGACCCCGATGCGGCTGGGGTCGGACGACCTCGAGGGCCGGGAGGACCTTCGGCACCTCGATCTGGTGACCATCGATCCGCCGGATGCCCGAGACCACGACGACGCGGTCTGGGGCGAGCGCCGCCGGGATGGGGGCTTCCGCATCCTGATCGCCATCGCCGACGTCGCCCACTACGTCCGGGAGGGCACCACCCTCGACCAGGAGGCGTTCTCCCGCGGGGTTTCCGTCTACCTTCCGGATCGGGCGATCCCCATGCTCCCGCCGGAGATCTCGTCGACGATGGCCAGCCTGGTCCCCGACGAGGACCGATTGACCATGGCGGTCGAGGTCGACCTCGCCCCGGACGGCGCGGTCGTCGGGCACCGGTTCGTCCAAGGGGTCATCCGGTCGAGGGCGTGCCTGGACTACGCCGGCGTCGCACGGGCGCTGGGTTGGACCGACGCCGCGGCGCGGAGCGAGGCGGCGGAAGACTTCCTGCCCATGCTCGAGCTCTTGGCGGAATGCACCGGCCGGCTCCGGACCCGGCGGCGAAAGCGCGGCTCCCTCGACTTCGACCTGCCCGAGCCCAAGGTGCTCCTCGACGTCACCACCGGTGCTCCCACGGAGGTCAGCCGCCAGAAGGGCGACCCGGGGGTCCGGAAGGCCTATCAGCTCATCGAAGACCTGATGCTCTTCGCCAACGAGGTGGTCGCCGCCCACCTCGAAGCCGAGGAGATCCCGACGGTCTACCGGGTCCATGGGGAGCCCGACGAAGACCGGCTCGGCAAGTTCGCCAAGCTGGCCACCAGCCTCGGCCACGTCCTGGACGTCGAAGACGCCGCCGACCCGCGGCGCCTCGCGAAGTTTCTCCGGAAGGTCGAAGGGTCCCCGGAGGCCGGACCCCTGAACTACCTGCTGCTCCGCTCCATGCAGCAGGCGATCTACTCCGTCGACAACATCGGCCACTTCGGCCTCGGGGCGAAGGCCTACCTTCACTTCACCTCGCCGATCCGGCGCTACCCGGACCTGCTCGTCCATCGGGTGGTGAAGGAGCTCCTGGCGGGTCGATCGGACCGCAGCGGGGAACGGGAAGATGGCCTCCGGACCGCCGCCGCCGAGTCCTCGAAAAACGAACGTGCCGCCGCCGACCTGGAGCGGGACGTCATCGACCTCTATCGCGTGTTCCTGGTGCGGGACCGGGTCGGCGAAGAGTTCGAGGGGACGGTGAGCGGGGTCGCCGACCACGGCTTCTACGCGACCTTCGACGACCCCTTCGTCGACGCCCTGATCCCCGTCGAGCGACTCAGCGACGACTTCTACGAGCTGAACGAGCTCGGGCTGCGCCTCGTCGGCCAGCGGACGGGACGCAGCTTCGGTCTCGGGGATCGGGTGACCGTCCGCCTCGAGGAGGCGTCGATCGAACGGCGTCAGCTGGTGGCGATCCCCGTCGCCTACGTCCAGCCGGACCGGGAGCCTGGGGAACCCCGCCGACGGGGGCCCCGAAGCCGAGGGGCAGGGAATGACGGCGGCGGCGGCCTCGACGACCTCGATGACGTCGATCAGGCCTACCTCGACGCCGACCGGGAGGCCGACGGTTGGGGTCCGCCACCGCGGCGACGACGCCGGCGGCCCCTGCCGGGGCGTGCCCCGACCCGGACCACCCGCGGAGGCGAAGACGACGGCGGGGACCGGGAGTCGGATGTGGCCCTCCGGCGCCGCCGTCGCCCCCGCTCGGCGGGGAACCCTCGAGGTCCCGGCGCCCCGGCGGGGGGGCCGAAGCGCACCAGCCGCCCGAAGCGCAGCGGGAAAGTGGGCTCGTCCACGGCGCGCACGAAGGCCGGCGGCGGGTCGTCGACGTCCAGCAAGAAGGGCGGGGGCAAAGGCCAGAAGACCCGCGGCGGCGGCAAGAAGAAGCGGTGACGACGACGATGCCTCCTTCCGGCACCGGCGGGGGCACGCGACCGGTGCCCGAGCTCATCGCCCGCAAGCGGGACGGGGGCGCCCTCGGGGACGACGAGATCGCCGCTCTGATCGACGGCTTCACCGGCGGGCGTGTCGCCGACTATCAGATGAGCGCCTGGGCGATGGCGGTGCTCTTCCAGGGCATGACGCCGAAGGAGACCGCGGCGCTCACCCAAGCCATGCGGGACAGCGGTCGGCGAGCCCGACTCCCGAAGAAGGGTCGGCGGGCCGTCGACAAACACTCCACCGGGGGGGTCGGGGACAAGGTCAGCCTCTGCCTCGCCCCCCTGGTCGCCGCCGCTGGGGTGCTCGTCCCCATGATCAGCGGCCGCGGCCTGGGCCACACCGGGGGCACCCTGGACAAGCTCGAGGCGGTCCCCGGCTTCCGGGTCGACCTGTCCCTCGACGCGTTCCAACGGCAGGTGGGGAAGCTCGGGTGCGCTCTGATCGGCCAGACCGACGACCTCGCGCCGGCGGACCGGCGCCTCTACGCCCTCCGGGACGTGACCGGCACGGTCGAAAGCGTACCCCTCATCACCGCCAGCATCCTCTCGAAGAAGCTGGCCGAGGACCTCGACGGGCTGGTGCTCGACGTGAAGGTGGGCCGGGGCGCCTTCATGGCCACGGAAGCGGCGGCGGACGAGCTGGCCCGGTCTCTCCGCCGGGTGGGTCGGGAAGCTGGCCTCCGGGTGACCACGGTGACCAGCAGCATGGACGCTCCCCTGGGCCGAGCCGTCGGGAACGCCCTCGAGACCCGGGAGGCCTTCGAGGTGCTCCAGGGCGGCGGCCCGGACGACCTGCGGGAGCTCACCCTGGTCCTCGCCGCGGAGATGCTCCGACTGGCGGGGGTCGACGGGTCCCCCGCCGCCGCCCGCCGACGCCTCGAAGGGCTGCTCCGGGATGGCGTTGCCGCCCGCAAGATGCGGGAGGTGGTGGCGGCGCAGGGGGG
>DAPKRP010000737.1:0-18086 GCA_031800515.1 Polyangiaceae bacterium LLY-WYZ-14_1
TCCGTGATCTTCACGTCGCCGCTGAAGGCCTCCCGGGGCAGGGCTCGAAGCGCCCGGTGGGTCGGACCACCGCCCCGGCTGACCGAGCCGCCGCGACCGTGGAAGAGGCGGAGGTGCACACCGGCGCGCCCGCAGGCTTCCGCCGCGAGCCGCTGGGCGCCCAAGATGCGCACCCGGCTCGCCAGGATGCCGCCTTCCTTCATCGAGTCCGAGTAACCGACGAGTAGCTCCTGGACGTTTCCCCGGTTCGAGAGGTGCCGCCGGTAGGTCGGGTTGGCGAACAAGGCGTCGAGGAGCTCGCCGGCCCGGGCGAGGTCCCCCGGGGTCTCGAGGAGCGGCACGATGTCGAGCTTCTGGTCGATGCCGTGGAGCTCGGCGAGGCGCAGCACCTCGAGAACGTCGGCGGCGCTCTCGGTCATCGAGATGACGTAGGTGGAGACCGCCTCGGGACCGAAGCGCGCCTGGAATCGTCGCAGGCTCGCGAAGAGGTCGAGGAGCCGGCGGGCGCCCGGGCTGGGTCGTACCCCGCGCTCCGGAAGGGCGAGCGCCGAGAGGGCCGCGACGCGCTCGTCGGCGCTCTGGCCTTCGTAGTCGGCATCGCCGAGGAGCTCGGCGACGACGGGGCGATGAGCCCGACTGTCCTCCCGCACGTCGAGGCTCGCCAGCACGAAGCCGAACACCCGGACCCGTTCGATCAGGTCGAGCAGGCGATCCTCCGGTAGGGCGACGGCCCGCGCGGCGAGGAGCGTGTCCCGCATCACCAGCAGGTCGTCGAGGAAGGCGTCCGCCGTCGGGTAGGCGCCGGGCCCCCACTGAAGGGTGCGCTCGAGGCGGGCCCGGACGAAGGTGAGAAATCGCCGTAGGCTCTCCCGGGGGTTTCGCCGATCCGCTTCCGGCACCGCCTCCGGGACCGCGGCCGCCGCCCGGACCATCGCGTCTTCGAGGCGGTCCCCCAGGGGGACCCGCTGATCCACCGCCGCCAGGGGGTCGACCAGGCCATCCAGGTCGGCGAGGTAGCGCTCGAGCACGATCCGTCGGTGGAGCTCCAGCGTCCGCTCCGTCGCGGCGTCGTCGACGTACGGATTGCCGTCCCGGTCCCCGCCCATCCAGGACCCGAAGCGGACCGGGGCGGGAAGCGCCAGGGGATCGACCTCTCCGTATTCCGCCTCGAAGGCGGCGCGGAGCTGCCGCTGGAAGCGGGGGAGGGTGTCGAGGAGCACGTTCCGGAAGTACCAGAGACCCGCCTTCACCTCCTCGAGCACGCTCGGCCGCTCCTCGCGTTCCGCGGCGTGCTCCCAGAGGGATTCGATCGTCGCCGCCAGGTGACGGGACAGGTCCTGGGATTCCGTGGGGGTGAGGCGCTCCCGGTCCTTCCGGTCCAGGCACCGACGTACATCGGCGAGGAGCCGCTCCGTCGTGCGTCGCCTCGCCTCCGTCGGGTGGGCGGTGAAGACGAAGCCCAGGCGCACCTGGCCGAGGGCCCGGAGGATCTCCTCCCGGGTGGCTCCTTCGGCGGCCAGCCCCCGGAGCTCCCGCGCCAGGGATTCGGCCACGCCGACGGGCCCGCCCCCTTCCGCTTCCCGGCGCCGGAGCTCCCGGCTGCGGTGGACGTCCTCGGCGACGTTGACCAGCTGGAAGTACAGGGTGAAGGCGCGGGCGACGTCCAACGCCATCTCCGGGTCGAGCTCCGAGGCGACCTCCGCAAGCCGCTTCCGGGCGGCCTCCTCGGCGGCTTCCGACGCATCGTCCTCCCCCCGGGCCACCTTCGCCGACAGTCGCAGGGTTTCCACCGCGTCGAAGAGGGCGTCGCCGCCGTGGGCCCGGATGACCTGACCGAGGGTGTCCCCGACCCAGTGGACGTCCTCGGAAAGGGTTCGGAGGTCTCTGGGGAAGCTGCTCGTCGCCGGCGTGCCCATCGAGCGACGGTCCTACCGCGGTGGCCCGGCTGGGGAAAGGGACGGGACCGGTTCCCTCGGCCTCGCCCTCCGCGCCGCGCTCCCTCGGTCTTGCTTCTTCCGGCAGTCGGCTCCCGGGGTCGCCGGGGCGTCGATCACTTCCAGCCGCGAAGCCGGTTTTCTTCCCGGTGGTACATCTGGACCGCTTCCTTGACGACCCGGATGGCGCCCTCCCGACCTTCCATCTCGTCGACCTTCACCGTCTTGTTTTCGAGCACCTTGTAGTCCTCGAAGAAGCGAGCGATCTCCCGGGCCACGTGGCGCGGCAGCTCGCCCACGTCCGAGTAGTCGGCGAAGGCGGGGTCGTCGACGTGGACGGCGATGATCTTGTCGTCGAGGGCCCCCTCGTCGAGCATGTGCATCACGCCGATCGCCCGGGCCCTCAGGATCGCCAGGGGCTGCACCGGTGAGTCCCCGAGCACCAGGGCGTCCAGGGGGTCCTGGTCGTCGGCGAAGGTGCGGGGCAGGAAGCCGTAGTTCGCCGGATAGTGGACGGAGCTGTGGAGCACCCGGTCCACCCGGAGCATCCCGGTGGGCTTGTCGAGCTCGTACTTGAGCTTCGAATGCTTCGGGATCTCGATGACGACGTTGAAGGAGTCGGCGACCTCGCTGTCCGGGTTCGGGAGGTCGTGCCAGGGGTGGACCATATCGGTGGATCTCCAGGGGCGACGATAGCAGTGGTGCGGCCCCGGGGGGGTACGTACGCTCCGGAGGATGTCGGAACACCCCACACCGATCGATCCGACCAGTCTGCGAGGCCACTACGGTGCGTTCCTACGTCCAGACCGGGTGCTCCTCACCGGCCATTCTCACCAGGCGTGGCCGGACGTGGCCCGGGACGGGCTCCTCGAATCCTTCGCCGATGCCGCGGCCCACGCCGACGACAAATGGTCCCGGGCCGGCCAGGCGGCGGACGCGGTCCGGGACGCGGTGGTCGATCAGCTCGGAGGCCACCGGGACGAGATCGCCCTGGGCGTGAACACCCACGAGCTCATCACGCGCTTCGTCTCCGCCCTGGACCTTCGCCGACGCCCCACGATCGTCACCACGGATGGCGAGTTCCACAGCATGTTCCGGCAGCTCCGGCGTCTGTCGGAGGAAGGCGTCGCCCTGCGAGCGGTGCCCTCCCACCCGGTCGCGACGCTGGCGGAACGGGTCGCCGCTGCCGTCGACGACCAGACCGCCGGGGTGATGGTCTCGACCGTCCTCTTCGAGACCACAGCGGTCGTCCCCCACCTGAAGGCGATCACGGAGGCGGCCCACCGCGTCGGGGCGGCGGTGCTCTTCGACCAATACCACGCCTTCAACGCGCTTCCCCAGAAGCTCCCGGAGCTCGGTCCCGACCCCGTCTTCGTCACCGGCGGCGGATACAAATACGCCCAATGGGGAGAAGAATACTGCTACCTCCGGGTGCCCCGGGGCACGGAGCTGCGGCCCGTCTTCACCGGTTGGTTCAGCGACTTCGCCAACCTGGGGGCGATGCGGGACCCGTCCTCGCCGATCCGCTACGGGCAGACCCCGGCGGACCGCTTCACGGGAAGCACCTATGACCCGGCCAGCCACTATCGGGCCCGGGCGGTGATCCGGTTCTTCGATGCCCAGGGGCTCGGGGTCGATAGGCTTCGGGCCACCTCCCTCCGCCAGACCCGACGGCTCATCGATCGCCTGGCGGACCGTTTCGAGCTGGCGACCCCCGTCGACGACGCCGCCCGAGGGGGATTCGTCTCCGTCCGGGTGGCGGAAGCGGCCCGGGTGGTGGCGGCGATGCGGGAGCGGGGGGTCTTCGTCGACGCCCGGGGTGACCTGCTTCGCCTCGGGCCTGCCCCCTACACCACGGACGACGAGCTCGACCGGGGTGTCGACGCTCTGATCGCCCTCGCCGGCTCGGGGGCGAGGTGACCCCGGCTTCCGCGCCGCCGGAGCCGGCCCCACCGCTCCTCGGCGACGACGCCCCCCGAGCCAGGCTCGGGGACCGCAGCCTTTTTCCGGACCTCGCCGACCCGATCTATCTCAACCACGCGGCGATCAGCCCTCCGTCGGCGGCGGTGCGCCGGGCGGTCGCTCGGGTCGTCGACGACTACGCCCGTCGGGGGGTCGGCGCCGTCGGGGATTGGGTGGCCCAGCACGACGCCCTCCGCGGGAAGCTCGCCCGACTCATCGGCGCTGGCCCCGGGGACATCGCCTTCGTCCCGAACACGAGCCGGGGGATCACGGACGTCGCCCTCTGCATCCCCTGGCGGCCGGGGGACCGGGTGGTGCTCTTCGAAGGGGAGTTTCCGGCGAACGTCACCCCCTGGCAGCGGGCGGCGGACCGACACGACCTCGACCTCGTCTGGCTCTCCCCGGAGCCCTTCGTCCGTTCCCTGGACGAAGGGCTCGCCACCCTCGCCGCCACCCTAGACGCCGGACCGGTTCGGGTGGTCGCCACGAGCGCGGTGCGATTTCAAACCGGGTTCCGTATGCCCGTCGAGGCGATGGCGGAGCGATGCCGGAGCGCGGGGGCGTCTCTCTTCGTCGATGCGATCCAGGGGCTCGGGATGGTGCCGTCGGAAACCTTCGTCCGCGCCGGCGTCGACTACCTGGCCTGCGGTGGACACAAGTGGCTGATGGGGCTCGAAGGGATCGGGTTCCTCTATGCTCGGCCGGAGCGGGCCGCCGAGCTCCGGCCCGACGTCGCCGGCTGGCTCAGCCACGAGGAACCCCTGCGTTTCCTCTTCGAGGGGGCGGGCCACCTGCGGCACGACCGGCCCATCCGCCAGCGCGTCGACCTCGTCGAAGGGGGCGCCTTGAACCACGTCGGCGCCGCTGCCCTCGAAGCCTCCGTCGACCTGATCCTAGGGCTCGGCGTCGCACGCGTCTTCGGGCACGTCCAACGCCACCTCGATCAGCTCGAGCACCTGCTGGTCGAGCGCGGCTTCACCAGCGCCCGCTCGAACCGCCCGGATGGCCGGAGCGGCAGTCTCTGCGTGCGCCCCCCGGAGGGCGTCGACCTCCTGGCGCTTCACCGGAGCCTCCGGGCCGCCGGGGTGTCCTGCACGACGCCGGACGGTTGGCTCCGGTTCTCCCCCCACTGGCCAAACGATCCGGACCGAGAGCTCCCCCCGCTTACGGACGCCTTGGACCACGCCCTCCGGGCCGCCTAGTAGCCCGTGGGCGGGGGTACCCGGGCCCGGGCTATTGGCGGAAGACGATCTCGAAGTCGGCGACCGGGGGCGGTGCCTCGAAGGCGGCTCGGGCATCCTCGTCGCCCAGAACGTGGAGCACCCCCCAGGCGAGGGTGTAGCGGGCCAGCGCGTCCACGACGTCCGTCGACGGGGTGAAGGACGGTCCGCAGCCGTCTTCCACCGCATCCGGACGGACCCCTTCCAGCAGGGGGGTGCCCTCCGGCAGGCCGAAGAGCATGTTGACCTCCGGCAGAACCACGTCGAGGTCCGTGCAGATCGTCAGGAAGGAAAAATGCCCCGCCCCGGGCATGTCGATCCACACGTCCTCCGGGCCGTCGGTGCGTTCCCAGGAGGGGATCGCGCTGGTCTCCTGGGTGGTCGTCTGGTCCCGCCTCCCGGTCTGGAGCAGCATCGGGATGTCGACGCTGGCAAGCTCGCCCTCGCCGAAGCCGACCAGGGCCGGGGCCTGGGGGACGATGGCGTCGAAGCGCCGGTCCAGGAACTCGCCCTCGAAGCCCGCCCGGAAGGCGGGGTCGAGGACCACCGCGCAGTCGGCGAGGAAGCTCGACCGTTCCTCGCATCGTTCCGCCAGCTCGTCGTCGTCGAGGAGCGCGCACTCCGGGAACGGTTCCTCCGCATCCTCGCAGCGCGTCTCGTTACCCGGGTCGGCGATGAACCCGCAGTCGTCGACGAGCTCTTGCTCCGCGCGACAGCCCGCGTCCAGCAGGGAGAGGTCGACGTCCGCCCCGGCGGCGGCAAAGGTCGAGTAACCGCCGAAGCTGTGGCCGAACAACAACGCCCGGTCCGTGTCCGCGAGGCCGAAGAGGGGGTCGTCTTCCGCTAGGCCGGATTCGAGATAGTCGAGCATCGCGGAGACGTCGTTCGGCCGGTCGAGGACGATGCGGGATCGGGAAGAGCGACCATCCCCCAGGCCGAGGTCGTCGAGGGCCGTGTTCCCCACGTGGTTCGGTGAGATCACGATCCAGCCGTTCGACGCGAGCACCTCGGCATAGGGGTAGGCGAGGAGCCCTTCTCCTCCGGATCCGTGGGAGTAGACGGCGACGGGATAGGGGCCGCCGGGGGCGACCGGGGGGTCGGCGACGGCGCGCTCCGTCGGGACGGTGACCAGCAGGCTGACGGTGTAGTCCGCGGGTTCCTCGTCACCCGTCGGCGCCGCCGGATACCAGATGCGGGCGGGAAGCTCCCGGAGGGTGTCGTCATCGGTCCCGGCCCGGGGATAGCTCACGGTCACCTCCCGGAACCCGACCGGGGTCCCGCCGAAGCCGTCGCCCCGGGGTAGGCCGTCGCCGCTGCCCCCATCGTCGCCGCATCCCCCGGCGATGAGCCCGAGGGCCAGCAGCATCATGGCCCCGGGCAGCACGGCCCCCGGCGCCGGCGGGAAGCTCTGGGAAAGGAAAGAAAGGGAAACCCTCATCGGGCGAGCATACGCCCAGCCTCCCGACGACGTCTCCCTTTTCCGAAGCCGCTTCCGATCGCGCCGGCCGCGCCCTTCTTGCTCATCGGCGCCCCCAGAGCGCCCAAGCCGCCTCGGCGAGCATCCAGAGGTCGAGGCCGAGGAGCACGAAGGTCACTCCGACGAGAAGCCCATTCCCCTGGACCAGGAACGTCTGCAGGTTCGCCACCAGTGCGACCAGGGTCACCAGCATCACGAAGGCCATGGGGATGACCAGCGGCAGCACGGGGCGGCGCCGGGCCCCGAAATAAAGCGCCAGCACCATCAGCGTGAGGGCGGCCAGCATCTGGTTGCTGGCCCCGAAGACCGGTCAGAGCACCCATCCCGCCGCCCGGGGCGCGCCACTGACCGGATCCGGTACCTCGGTCAGGGCCAGGGCGACGGCGGGCCCGATGGCCAGGAGGGTGCCCACCCGGGGATCGGTGAGGGGGCGAAGGCCCGTGGCCTCCCCGAGCTCCGCCAGGATGAAGCGGGTGATCCGGGTCGCCGTGTCGAGGGTCGTCGCGGCAAAAGAGATCACCAACACCGCCATCAGGGTGCGGGCCCAGACCTCCGGGAGCCCCAGGGCCTCGAGGAACGCGCCTCCCCCCAGGACAAACGCCGCCGCCTTGTTCGCCCCCGCGTGGGCCCAGTCGTCGTAGTAGACGGCCCAGGAGAGGTCCGTCACCGCGCCCTGCCCCGGCAGCGTGCAGCTCGAGACCAGGGCGATGCCGGCGACCGCCGCCAGGGTCGATGCGAGGGCGAGGGTGCCTTCCCCGAGCATGCCGCCGTAGCCGATGGGCCGAGCGTCCCGCATCCGGTCGAGCTGCTTCGAGGTCGTCCCGGAGGACACGAGCCCGTGGAAGCCGCTGATCGCGCCGCAGGCGATGGTCACGAAGAGCAGGGGAAAGACCGGCGGCGCGCCGTCCCCGCTCAGCCGGATCGCCGGGGCGTCGAAGTCCGGGCGTGCGACGAACAAACCCAGATACAACAGACCGAGGCCGACCATGAGCTGGTGGCTGTTGATGTAGTCCCTCGGCTGCAACAAGAGCCAGACGGGGAGCAAGCTCGCCACGGCGCAATACCCGAACAAGAACAGGATCCAGGCCCGCTCCGCGCCGACCGCGTCGATGCCGAAGAGCTCCCGAAGGTCGATGGGGAACCAGACGCCGACCCCGATGAACACGTATAGAAGCACCAGGGCGGCGACGGACGGCCAGAACAAGGCAACGCGGCGTCGATGGATCAGGAACCCCAGCGCCAGGGCGATCAAGATCTCCACGTTGACCGGTAGAACGGAGCTCGGCTGGGCGACGAAGAGCCCGGCGATGGCCATCGCGAAGACCGCCAGGACCAGCCAGGACAGCAGGGCGATGAAGCACAGGAACATCACCCTCACCCGCCCATTCACCACCTGCCCAGCGATGTCCGCGACGCTTCGTCCGCCCTCCCGCGCGCTCAGGACCAGGGCGCCGAAATCGTGGACGGCGCCCATGAAGATCGTGCCGACCACCACCCAGACGAGCGCCGGCACCCAGCCCCAATAGGCGGCGATGCAGGGGCCGATGATCGGCGCCGCCCCCGCGATCGACGTGAAGTGGTGGCCGAAGAGGACGTCCCGGGGCGTCGGAACGAAGTCTCGACCGTCGGAGCGCGCGTGGGCGGGGGTGACCCAGCCGTCATCCCCCCGGTCCGCCTCGTAGACCCGGTCGCCGACGAACCGCCCATAGGTGCGGTAGGCCAGAGCGAACAGGACCAGGACGGTCAGAGCGACGGCGGCGGCCACGGCGGGTCCAGGGGCGACGACGAGGGTCGCTACGGACCGGCGGGCCGCCCCCGGCGGGGCGGGGGGGCCGCCCGCCGGGACGGCTCGGTCATCGACCGGGCGGCGGGTCCGGGGTCGGATCGGGATCCGGGTCGCTCCCGGGGTCCGGGTCCGGCGGCTCCGGCTCGAGGGCCGTGTACCGGACGACCTGGCCCGAGGGCAGGCTTGCCGTCCCGAAGCTGTATTCGTGGGCGGCGAGCCCTTCGAACTCGTTCACGCCGGCGGTGGCGCTCCGGCCGGCGTTCAACGACCCCACGCCGACGTTCGTATCGACGTAGTGGACGTTGATCTCGTCCGTGGTCTCGTCGAGGGCGATGCGGAACTCCATCAGGCTGTCCGCCGTCGGGGTGGTCACGTCCTCGTGCTGGACCCGGTACTGGATGATGAAGCGCCGGTTCGGCGTGGTCCCCCGGCTCTCGTACCAGACGCCGCTGACCACCCCGTCGACCTCTTCCGTCGGGTCCAGGGCGTCCCAGTAGGCGACCAGCATGACGTCCGGGTCCGTATCCGTCGGCAGGGAGGCGTTGCTCGCGTTCCGGGGCGTCCCGTCCGCGCCGAAGGACACCACGCCGTTCGCGTGGATGAAGGCGTCCGAGTAGGCCGCCCCGAAGAAACGGAAGGTAAAGGGGAGGTCGATACGGACGTTGCCGTCGTCCGTCAGGGTGACTTCGGTGGCGTCGTCGCTTCCGCTGATGTCCGGGATGACGTCCAGGGACGGCGTGTTGAAGTCGCAGACGTCGTAGAACGTCGTCGTCGACGGCGGGTCGATGGGCGTGCACGGGTCGTCCCCGCAGAGCAGGAAGGTGCAGCTGTCGGCGAGGCAGTCCGCAGCGGTTCCGCAGATCTCGCCATCGGCGCAACGCGGGCAGGCGGTCATGCCCCCGCAGTCGACGTCCGTCTCCAGGCCGTTCACCACCCCGTCGGTGCAGGTCGGCGCCTGGCAGGTGTCGTCGCCGCCGCAGACGCCGCTCGTGCAGTCCGACGGGACGCTGCACACGTCCCCGTCTCCGCAGGGTTCGCAGGCGGGTCCGCCGCAGTCGACGTCGGTCTCGAGCCCGTTGCGGACGCCGTCGCCGCAGTTCGGGAACTCGCAGACGGTGTCCGTGCAGATCAGGGACGCGCAGTCCGCGTCTTCGATACAGGACTGTCCCCCGGCGCAGGGCCCGCAGTCGGGTCCGCCGCAGTCGACGTCCGTCTCGTCCCCATCGAGGATCAGGTCTTGGCAGGAGATGCAGATCCCGGCCTCGCACCGATCGTTCTCGCAGTCCGAATCGTCAAGGCAGGTGAACCGGTCCGGGCAGCCGGGGCAGGCGTCGATCTCCGGGCGTTCCCCGGGCTCCCGGTCGTCGCCGCAGTCGACGTCCGTCTCGAACCCGTTCTTCCGACCGTCGCCGCAGCCGATGCAGCGCCCGTCGGTGCAGTTGCCGCTCAGGCAGTCCGTGTTCTCCATGCAGCTCCGGCCGTCGAGGCACCGGGCGCAGAGACCTTCTTCCGGCGGCATCGCCGTGGGGTCGCCGCCCCCGCAGTCGACGTCCGTCTCGATGCCGTTCTGGACACCGTCCTGGCAGGAGATGCAGACGAAGTCCTCGCAGGCGCCGGTGAGGCAGTCGGCGTCGTCTCGGCAACCGAGCCCCCCGGGGCAGGGGCCGCAGTCCGGTCCGCCGCAATCCCGGTCCGTCTCTTCGCCGTTCTGGAAGCCATCCTGGCAGGAGATGCAGGTGTTGAAGGCACAGACGTCGTTCGCGCAGTCGCCGTCGTCTTCGCAGGCCAGGGTGTCGTCGCAGCGCTGCGCGCAGACGGTGCCGCCGCAGTCGACGTCGGTCTCGTCCTGGTTCCGCACGCCGTCCTGGCAGGTGGCTTCGACGCAGGCCCCCTCGGCGCAGTTGAAGCTCCGGCAGTCCCCCGGGTCGATGCAGGTGCCGCCGGCGCTGCAGCCGCTGCAGGGACCGCCGCAGTCGATGTCCGATTCCCCCGCGTTTTCGATCCCGTCCATGCAGGAGGTCGGAAGGCAGGTCATCGTCTCGACGTCGCAGACGCTGCTGAGGCAGTCGGCGTCTCCGCTGCACGCCTGGCCGCCGGAACAAAGCCCGCAGCCGCCCCCGCAGTCGACGTCGATCTCGTCGCCGTTGGCGACCCCGTCGGAGCACGTCGGAATGAGGCAGAAGCCGCTGCCGCAGACGCCGCTGGCGCAGTCATCGGCTTCGTTGCAGCCGAGCCCGTTGGCGCAGGGAGGGCAGTCGGGGCCCCCGCAATCGACGTGGGATTCGTCGCCATTCCGGCGCCCGTCCTCGCAGGTCGGGTCCGGCTCGTTCGGCGGGTCCCAGACCTCCGGGGGACCGGTGGTGATCGTCTCCTCGCCGCAGCCGAGGGAAAGCAAGAAGAAGAGGACCGGCAGGGCGCCGGGAAGAAAACGAAGCGAATACCGCACGACGACCGCGAGAATTCGCCCAATGGAGCCCCCGCGTCAAGGGAAGCCGCTTTCGAGATGGTAAGCCCGGGGGGTGCTGTATCGACGCCTTCTCTGGCCGCTCCTCCAGTGGCTGCCGCCCGAGCTGGCCCACGACCTCGGCTTTTCCCTCCTCCGCCTGGCCTGCGCCCTGCCCGGGGTGTCCGGGCTGCTCCGGGAACGGCTGGGCCCCACCCCGGCCCAGCGGCCCATCCTCCGAACCGAGGCGTTCGGCCTCACCTTCCCCACGCCCCTCGGGGTCGCCGCTGGCTTCGACAAGAACGCCATGGGCTACGACGCCCTCGGGGACCTGGGCTTCGGCTTCGTCGAAGTCGGGACCATCACCGCTCGCCCCCAACCGGGCAATCCCCGCCCTCGGCTCTTTCGCCTGCCCCGGGACCGCGGTCTGCTCAACCGTCTGGGCTTCAACAACCTGGGGGCGCGGGACGCGGCGCGCCGGCTGGACCGCCCTCGCCGCACCCTGGTCGGGGTCAACGTCGGCAAGACCAAGGTGGTGCCGCCGGACGAGGCGATCGACGACTACGTCGCGTCCGTCCGCCTCCTCGCCCCCCACGCCGACTACCTGGTGGTCAACGTCAGCTCTCCGAACACGCCCGGCCTGCGAGACCTCCAGGCGGTCGAGCGGCTCCGTCCTCTGTTGACCGCGGTGCGGGATGCCCTCCGGCAATCGGTGCCCGGTCGCCGCGTGCCGCTGCTGGTCAAGGTCGCTCCGGACCTGTCCGACTCGGACCTCGACGCCGTCGCGGACCTGGCCCTCGAGCTCGCCCTGGACGGGATCGTCGCCACCAACACGACGGTGCGCCGGGACCAGCTCGAGACGGACCAGGAGACCGTCGCCGCCCTCGGACCCGGCGGCGTGTCCGGGGCCCCGGTGTCCGCCCGCGCCCTCGAGGTCCTACGGCGGCTCCGGCGACGGGTGCGGGACCGCCTCGTCCTCGTGGCGGTGGGCGGGATCTTCACCGCGGAGGACGCCTGGGAACGGATCCGCGCCGGGGCGACCTTGGTCCAGACCTACACGGGCTTCGTCTACGAGGGCCCGGCGATGGCCTCCCGGCTGGCCCGGGGGCTCGCCGAACGGGCGACCGCCGCCGGCTACCGAAGCGTGCAGGAGGCGGTCGGGGCGGACGAGCTCGCCGGGGGCGCCGCCGCCACCTTGTCCGCACCGCGGAACGCCCCAAACGTGCCGTGACCAGCGGGGTCGGCGCACCGGCGGCCCTGCCTGGGGCCCGGCCGGCGGCGGTCTCGACCCCGTTCCGGCCGATGGACTCACCTCGGCGCCGGTGCCTGTCGAGCGACGGCCATGAATACCCGTGAACCCCATGTCCTCGTCCTGGGCGCCGGCTTCGGCGGGCTCGGGAGCGCCCTCTCCCTCGCCGCCCGGGGCGGCTGCCGCGTCACCGTGGTGGAAGCCTCCGACCGGCCCGGTGGCAAAGCCGGCGTCGAGCGGGTCGACGGGGTCGAGTTCGATACCGGCCCCAGTCTGCTGACCCTGCCCGAGGTGCCCGCCGCCCTCTTCGCCGAAGCGGGGACCAGCCTGCGGGACGAGCTCGACGTGCTCGAGCCCCGCCCCGCCTTCCGCTACCTCTATCCGAACGGGGCGGTCGTCGAGATCCAGCGCAACTTGGAAGAGACCGTGGACAGCGTCACCGCGTCCCTCGGCAGCCAGGCGGGCCGAGAGTTCCGCGCCTTCGTCGACTATGCCCGTGGCGTCTGGGAGGCCGCCGCGCCTCATTTCATCTTCAGCGAGGCGCCGTCGATCGGCGGGCTCTTCCGCAAGGGGCCGGCGGGGATGGTCATCCTCGGCAAGATCGACGCCCTCCGAACCATGCGGGCCGCCATCGAGCAACGGGTGCGGACGCCGGAGCTCCGGGACCTGTTCTCTCGCTTCGCCACCTATAACGGGTCGGACCCGCGACGCGCCCCCGCCACCCTGAACTGCATCTCCTGGGTCGAGATGGGACTCGGCGGCTTCGGGGTTCGGGGGGGGATGCACGCCCTGGCCCGTGCCCTCGAGCGGGTAGCCCAGCGACACGGGGTCGCCTTCCGCTACGAGAGCCGGGTGGTGGGAGTCGACGCCGACGGTGGTCGCTTCCGGGCACTGCGTCTGGCCGATGGCCAGCGGCTCACCGGGGACGCCGTCGTCGTCAACGCGGACGTCCAGCACCTGGTGGACGACCTCCTGCCGCGGCGCACCCGCCACGGGCTCCGCCAGGACGCCGAGCCGTCGATGAGCGGATGGACCGCCGTCGCCCGGGCCCGGCGCCGCACCGGCGGCGACCGGCGGGCCGCCCACACGGTGCTCTTCCCCGACGTCTACCTCCGGGAGTTCGAAGAGATCTTCGATCACGACCGCTGCCCGACGGAGCCCACGGTCTATCTGTGCGCCCAGGAGCATGCCCACGGCCGCACCGGCTGGGCCGACCACGAGCCCGTCTTCCTGATGGCCAACGCCCCCGCCGAGCCCAAGGAGGGCGAGCGCCCGCCCCAGGAGCTCGAGGCCCTCGAAGATCGGGTCCTGGCCCGGCTCGACGCCGCCGGTCTCCTCGACGCGGGGGACCGGCTGGTCTGGAAGCGGACGCCGGCGGGACTGGCCCGCAGTTATCCGGGCACCCGGGGGACGATCTACGGCTGGAGCTCCAACGCCAAGATGGCCGCCTTCCAGCGGCCGGCGAATCGGGTGGGCCGGCTGCCCGGGGTCTACCTGGCCTCCGGCGGCGCCCATCCGGGCGGCGGCGTTCCCCTCTGTATCCAGTCCGGCCGCATGGCGGCTCGCGCCCTGGCCGCCGACCTCGGCATCCGCGCCGTCCGGGCCGCCTGACCCGACCTGCTTCGACGGCGCGGGGGGGACGCCGAATCCGAGCGCGCTTCGGCTTCGCGGCGACCGCCCCCCTCGGATCCATCACGCGCCGTCATCGGCCTAGACCTCCGGGGCGGGGATGGTCGGCAGGGTCAGCTCGAAGGTGGTGCCTCGCCCCGGCGCCGAGCGCACCGAGAGGGTGCCGCCGTGCTCCCGGGCGATGGCCGCGCTGGTCGAGAGCCCCAGCCCCGTCCCGACGGCCCCCTTGGTGGTGAAGAACGGCTCGAAGACCCGGGCGGCCACGGCGTCGGTCATCCCCGGTCCGTTGTCCCGGACCCGCACGATCGCCTGGCCCGGCCTGGGCCCGTCCAGCACCGTGACCTCGACCGCGGGCTGCTCCCCGCCATCCACGGCTTCCCCCGCGTTCAGAAGCAGGTTGACCATCAGCTGCTCCAACCCGTCGGCGTGCCCGTTCACCCACAGGGCGGTCATGGGATGCACCGTGAGGCGGGTCGCCTCCCCCAGGGCGGGCTCGCAGAGCGTGACCGCTCGCCGCAGGGATTCGTCCAGGCGGAACGGAGCCGGGGTGCCCGGGCAGGGCCGTCCGGCGAAGGCCAGCAGCTGGTCGATGAGCTCGGCGCCGCGGGAGACGGCGAGCTTGGCGTCGTCGAGGTCGGCCCGGTGGCTCGCCGGGATCACCTCCCGCACCTCCTCGCAGATGCCCATCATGACCGTGAACAGGTTGTTGAAGTTGTGGGCGATGCCCGCCGCCAAGGTGCCGATGGCGCTTCGCTTCTCCGCCTGGCGCTCCCATTCGGGGCGCGACCGCTCGGCGGTGACGTCGATGGATCCCCCCATCACCGCGGTGATGACGCCCGCCTCGACCAAGGGGAGCCCCATGCACCGCAGCCAACGCACCTCGCCGTCCGGTCGGATGATCCGGTATTCCGAGACCGACAGCCGGCCCGCCCGCGTCTCCGCGATGGCCCGGCGCACGATCTCCCGGTCCCCGGGATGGGCGATCTCATTCAGGTAGACCGTGGGGTCGGCGAGGTCGCAGCGGCCGTGCATCGCCCGCACCCGTTCGTCGAAGCGCGCCTCCCCGGTCGCCACGTCGATCTCCCAAAATCCGAGACCGGCCGCCTCGACGGCGAGCCGGAGGCGGGCTTCCGCGCGCTCCGCGTCGTCCCAGCGTGCCGGCATCCATCGGTTCGTAATCACGCTTAATGTCCGCGCTACGGAATTTCCTCGGGTCGCCGCGTGCCCGCCGTCGGGTCGCGATCGGGCCGAGACCGATGGGGGGCGCTACTCGGCCGGTCGCTGCGCCAAGGAGGCGGCGTGGTCCCGGATGTAGTCGGCCAGGTCTCGGGGTCGCCGGCCGAGCAACCTGCCCAGGGTCGGGTCGACGGTCGCCGCTTGACCGAAGCGCAGCCCGAGGTGCAACACCGTCTGCACCAGCACCTGGGGAAGGGGGAGGCCGCGACGCCGCAGGTGCGCCATGTACCCGATGACGCTGGCCGGCTGGTAGTCGATGCGTCGTCCCAGCGCCTCGCTGAGGAGCGTGGCGGCCTCGGCGAATCGAAAGCGGGCGGGGCCGGTCAGGGTGTAGGCCTGGCCCTGGTGACGATTCGGGTCGAGGAGCGCCTGGGCGGCGACCTCCCCGACGTCCCGGAGATCGACGAAGGCCACCCGGCCGCGGCCCGCGGGCACGTAGAGGCGATCGTCCTCCCGCAGGTCCTCGAGGTAGGCGGTCTCGAGGTTCTGGGCGAAGAAGCCCGGCCGGAGCAGGGTGAAGGTGCCGGTCTGGGACCGCCGAAGATGCTGCTCCACCGCGTGGTGGGGCACCAGGGGATTGGACGCCGCCCCCGCGACGGACAGGAACACGACGTGCTGCGCGCCCTCGGTCCGGGCCCGGTCGACGAAGGCGTTCAGGGTCTCCTTGACCTGGGCGATCGCTGGCGGGCGGAGCAGGAAGACCGCCTTGCAGCTCTGGACGGCCCCGGGCCAGGTCGCCGCGTCGTGGAAGTCGAAGGGGGCCTGATCCGCCGTCAGGGTGCGCCCCGGGCGCGGCGTCACCGCCTGGCGAACCTCTGCGCCCCGCTCGTCCAGCGCGGCGACCACCCATCGCCCGACCTGTCCCGTGGCCCCGGTGACGAGTATCCGCATCGCCGGAGAACATGACCCCTCGCTCCCGGGGGACAACGGGTGCGATGGTCCCGACGATGGCGACGACGCGGAAGAAGACCGCCCCCCGGGGCCCCGGCGCCCCGAAGACTCCCCCCGACGACGACCGGAAGGCCCGGGCCCGGGAGGTGCGGAAGCGTCTCCGGCGGGCCCTGCCGGAGCCCGTCGTCGAGCTCGACTTCGAGAGCCCCTGGCAGCTTCTGGTGGCGACGATCCTCGCGGCCCGGAACACGGACCGGAACGTCAACCGGGTCACCCCTGCGCTCTTCCGACGTTTCCCGACGCCGGCCTCCCTGGCGGCGGCTCCCCCGGAAGAGGTGCAGGAGCTGGTCCGCTCGACGGGCTTCTTCCGGAACAAGACGAAGTCGATTCAGGGGGCCAGTCGGGCCATCGCCGAGGAGCATGGCGGGGAGGTCCCCCGGACCATGGAGGAGATGCTCGCCCTCCCCGGGGTGGCCCGGAAGACCGCGAACGTGGTCCTCGGCGCAGCCTACGGGGTGGCGACGGGGATCGTCGTCGACGTCCACTGCGCCCGCCTCGCCGCTCGCCTCGGTCTGACCCGCTCTCGGGACCCGGTGGAGGTCGAGCAGGACCTCTGCGCCGTCTTCCCCCGGACCTCCTGGATCGAGATGAGCCACCGCCTGGTGCTCCACGGCCGCTACGTGTGCGTCGCCCGAACCCCCCGGTGCAGCGCCTGCCCTCTGGCCGAGATCTGTCCCGCCCGGGAGGCGCAGGGGGAGGGGCGGTGGACGGTCCGGGCGGATCGGGAGGCGGAGGAGGTGCTCGCCCAGGCCTACAACGCCGACCGTCCCCGGGTCGGCGGGTCCCAGCCCTCCGGCCGACGGCGCGCGTCCGGGAAGACGCCCGGGCGACGAGCGGCCGGCTGACCAGGGCACTCGGTCGCCACGCCCAGGTCGGCTCCGGACTTGATCTCCCGGGGGCGGTCGGGTCCTCATCGCGCCCCATGGACCTCTCCCTTCCGCCGGACACGGAGGCCCTAAGGGCCCGGGTCCGGACCTTCGTCGCCGACGAGATCCTTCCCCTGGAGGACGACCCGGACGCCCGGGACGCCCACGACAACCTGGCCCTCGACCGGCTCGAGGCGGTCCGCGGCAAGGTCAAGTCCGCCGGGCTCTGGGCACCCCAGGTCTCCCGGGAACGGGGTGGGCTCGGGGTCGACCACGTGACCCAGGCGGTGCTCTACGAAGAGATGAACCGCTCCATCTTCGGTCCCGTCGCCTTCAACTGCGCCGCTCCCGACGACGGCAACATGATGGTCCTCGAAAAGGTCGGGACCCCGCTGCAGCAGGAACGGTTCCTCCAGCCGGTGGTCGACGGCCGCGCCCGGTCGTCCTTCGCCATGACCGAGCCCGCCCCGGGCTCCGGTTCGGACCCCACCATGATGCGGACCCGGGCGGAGCGACGGGGGGACCGCTGGGTCGTCCACGGGCGGAAGTGGTACATCACCGGCGCCGGGATCGCCGAGACCTTCATCCTGGTCGCCCGCACCTCCGACGACCCGCGGAAGGGGCTCACCGCCTTTCTCTTTTCCCGGGACCAGCCGGGCTGGTCCATCGACCGCCGCATCCCCATCCTGGGCCCGGAGGAGCACGGGGGGCACTGCGAGCTCGTCTTCGACGGGCTCGAGATCCCCGATGAGCATCGATTGATGGAGGTCGGGGACGGCCTCAAGCTCACCCAGATCCGCCTCGGCCCGGCCCGCCTGACCCACTGCATGCGCTGGCTCGGGCTGGCGAAGCGCTCCCTCGAGATCGCCGCCGCCTACGTCGCCGAACGCTGGTCTTTCGGCGAGCGGTTGGCGGACAAGGAAGGGGTGCAGCGGATGCTCGGGGACGCCGCGATGCAGGTCGAGGTCGGGCGTCTCCTGACGATGCGGGCGGCCTGGCTGCTCGACCGGGGGGAACGGGCCAAGAGCGAGATCTCGATGGCGAAGGTCCAGGTCTCTGAGGCCCTCCACCAGGCGGTGGATACCTCGATCCAGCTCTGCGGGGCCAAGGGGTACAGCCGGGACACGGTGCTCGAGTGGATCTACCGCTACGCCCGTCAGGCACGGCTGGTGGACGGGGCCAGCGAGGTCCACCAGATGGTCCTCTCCCAGGCCTACCTCCGGGACGGCGGCGACGGGTTCTTCCGCTGGCGGACCCAGGCGCCCGGCGGCGGCGGGGACGACCTCCCGTGAGCGGGGGCGCGCCGGGCGAGCGTTCTCCCCGCGGACCGCTC
>DAPKRP010000738.1:0-2387 GCA_031800515.1 Polyangiaceae bacterium LLY-WYZ-14_1
GTCAAAGACCGGCTGAACCGACGTGTCCGGGTGCTCTATCGCCTGCGCCGGGCGGGCACCCTGCCTCTCGGGGAGGGGGTGCAGGGCCTGCTCTCCCACGTCGCCCGGGTCGAACGCTTCGAGCGCATCGTCGCCGGGGACGTGCGCGCCCTGCGCGCCCTGCGGGCCCGGGGGGATGCCATCCGCACGGAGCAAGGCCGGGTCGCGGATTCCGTCGGCGTCCTCCGGGAACGGCTCCGGGCCCTCGAGCTGGAACGGGAGGGCCTGAGCGACCAGATCCTGGCGGGGCGGTTCTTCAGCGAGGGATTCGGCGTCTTCGAAGACGGCAGTCGTCTGTCCGCCCGCTATGGCAGCCCCGGACCCCTCGGGGCCGCCGGGGCCCCGGGGCTCGGCGCCCTGGATGATGGCGGGGGGCTCAGCCTCCCCGTCCGCACCCTCCGGGGCGTCGACGACCTGCGCTACGAGGGGGGGCCGGCGGTCGGCCTTCGGGCTGGCGGCGGCGCACCGGTACGGGCGGTCGCCGCCGGACGGGTCGGCTACGTCGGTCGATACGCGGAGCTCGGTCGCATCGTGATCGTCGACCACGGGGGCGACCTCTACGGGATCTACGGCGGCCTCGGCGGGGCCGACGTCCAGGTCTCGGATCGGGTGCCCCAGGGCGGCGTCCTCGGGCGGCTCGACGGCGAGGGCCGCTTGTTCCTTCAGCTCCGGCGCGGCACCCGGGCCCTCGACGCCCGGGTCCTGCTCGGTCTCTGAGAGGGACCGACCCTCTGAGCCCGCGGCCTGCCCGAGGGAGCCGCTGCCGGCGGCGAGCTCAACGAGGGGAGGTCGGGAGGACAGAGCCCCAGGGTCGCCCCCCGGGTCGAGGGAGCCGCGGGCGGAGGGGGCTCGGGTCGACCGCCCAGGGAAGGGCGAACACCTCCCCGAGGATGGGCTCCGCGAGCTTGCCGTGGGGGGAAAAGCCCCAGGCGGCTTCCTGGGAGACGTCGTTCAGATGGGCGTAGTAGCGCCAGACGAAGAGCCCCGCGAACCAGGGCCGCCCGAGAAACGCTTCGAAGGTGGCGGTGAGGGCCCGGGCCTGCTCGACCTCGTCGACGCGCACGTTGCTCATCCCGTCGGGCCAGAGCCAGGGCTCGACCGCCGCGTCCGGCCGGGCGGTGTAGCCCACCTCGACGAAGACCACGGGCATCTGCCAGGTCTCCGCCACCGCCTCGAGGCGGTCCGCCCAGGCCCGGGCCCCGGCGAGGTAGGCGGCGTAGGGGGCATTCCCCCGGTCCGATAGCGGCGGAAAGGAGTTCACGCCGACCAGGTCGAGGTGGTCCCAGAAGACCACCCGCTCGACCTCGTCCCAGTTCGCGCTGTAGGTGAGCCAGCCGGAGAATCGGTCCCGCACCCGGGCGATGAGGCGCCGCCAGCGTTCCGGAAAGCGGTTCGACCAGGACTTGCATTCGACGCCGATGGAAAAGGCGTCCGCCCCGGCGGTCTCGGCGAGCTCGGCCCAGCCGAGGACGAAGGCCTCGTAGGAATCCTGATAGGCCGCCCAGCGGGCGGGGCTTCCTGGGTCGACCTCCCCCCGCCAGCCCCCGGTCTCGACCCAGAGGTGCGGGATGACCAGGACCCGGAGCCCTCGCTCGTGGGCCTGGGCGATCATCCGCTGGACGGCGGCGCGATTCGAGGCGAGCGGGGCCTCGAAGTCGGGCTTCACCCGGACGTCGTCCAGACGCCACAGGCGGCCGAAGGGTGTCAGGGACACCCAGTTGGCGCCGAGGGCGGCCAGGGCGTCGAGGGTGACCCCGGCCGCCGGGCTCCCGTAGCCCCGGGGGGGCTCTCGGGTGGACTCGACGGGGCCAACGGTGAGCCCTCGAATCCCGGGCCAACCGGCCTCCCGCCAGCCCGTCGGGCCGGGGCCGAGCTCTGCCGGGTCCGGGCGCGGCGGCGAGCCCGCCCGCGTTCGCTCCTGCGGGCTGGGGGTGGTCGTCGCCGCCGGGCGGGGGACGGCCTGGCCGAGGGCTCCCGGGCGCAGGGCCGATGCGCCGGCAGCGGTGGCGACGACGACGACGGTCGAGGCGAGGCCTCGGGGGATGAGACGGGTGGCCCAGCCTCGGCGCATCGGCCCCGGGTACTCCGGCCTCGACGTCGGGTCAAACGGCAGCGGGGCCAGCGGGGGCGACGTGCCGGGGCGATGTGGGGGGAGCCCCCCGGGCGAGCCGGAGCAGCTCCGGGACGTCCAGGGGCTTCGAGAGGACGGGCCTCGGCGTCCGAGCCAGAAAGAGTCGCGCCTGCCGGTCCGTCGCGCCGCCGGTCACGAAGACGAAGCGGTCGGCGAGGGCCGGTCGCTCCCGCTGCACGTGCTCGAAGAGGCCGGGCCCGCCGCCCCCTTCCATCAT
>DAPKRP010000739.1:0-1525 GCA_031800515.1 Polyangiaceae bacterium LLY-WYZ-14_1
ACATCTGCGGGAGACCCCGTGACGCCGCCGCCCCGCCCACCACCGCTGGCCGACGCGGAGGCCCGGCGCCGGATCCGGGAGGACCTGGACCAGACCTTCGTCGTCGAGGCGGCGGCGGGGACGGGGAAGACCACCGCGCTCGTCGACCGGATCGTCGCCACGGTGCGGGCGGGGCGAGCCAGCCTGGAGTCGACGGTGGCGGTCACCTTCACCGACCGGGCGGCCGGGGAGATGAAGCTCCGGCTCCGGGAAAAGCTCGAGGGGGAGCGGGCGCAGGCGTCTCCCGGGAGCCGGGAGGCCGCGCGCCTCGAGGCCGCCCTCGCCGAGCTCGAAGCGGCGCGCATCGCCACCATCCACGCGTTTTGCGGCGACCTCCTGCGGGAGCGCCCCGTCGAGGCGCGCATCGACCCGGCCTTCCGGGTGCTGCCGGACGAGGAGCGGGACGTGCTTCTCGGCCGGGCCTTCGACGCCTGGTTCGCCCGCGCCCTCGAGGCCCCGGGGCCCGGGCTGCGACGGGTGCTCAAGCGCCGGAGCTGGCGGCGGGATCAGCAGAACGGCCCCCGGGAGTTCCTGCTGAAAGCCGTCCGGGACCTCTCCGAATGGCGGGACCATCCCCATCCCTGGCGGCGGGACCCCTGGGACCGGGACGCGGAGCTCGTCGAGCTGCTGCCCCGGATCGAAGAGGTCGCCGCCATGGCCCACCGCGCCGACCAACCGGAGCGGGACTACCTGGCCAAGGATCTCCTCGACGTGGAGCGCTGGCTGCGGGAGGTCCAGGCGCGGGAGCGGGTCCGGGGCCGGGACCCGGATGGTCTCGAGGCGGCGCTGCTGACCCTGGCCCGCCGCTATACCCGGCGTTGGACCGGTGGCCGGAGGCGACGCTACGGCGAGGGGCTCGACCGGCCCACGGTCCTCGCCGCCCGGGAGGCGATGGACCAGGCCCTCGACACCTTCGCGGAACGCTCCGAGGCGGACCTCGCGCCGCTCCTCCGGGAGGAGCTCACCCCGGTCTTGGAGGCCCTCGGGGAGCTCCAGCGGAAGGCGGGGGGCCTCGATTTCCTCGACCTGCTCCTCCGCACCCGGGATCTCCTGGCCAGCCACCGGGGGGTCCGCGGGGAGCTTCAGCGCCGCTTCGACCGACTCTTCGTCGACGAGCTCCAAGATACGGACCCGCTCCAGGCGGAGATCCTGCTGCTCCTCGCCGGGGATGGGACCGAAGAAGGCGCGGACCCGCCGAACGAGGCGGGGGGCGCTGGCGGCGGGGGCTCGTCCCCGGCGGCGACGATCGCGCCGGCGTCCGTCGTCCCCGCCCCCGGGAAGCTCTTCCTCGTCGGCGACCCGAAGCAGTCGATCTACCGCTTCCGCCGGGCGGACGTCGCCGGCTACGAGCGGCTCAAGGCGCACCTGGTCGCCCAGGGCGCCGAGGTGCTCTATCTGCGGACCAGCTTCCGGGGGGCCCCAGGCATCCAGGCGGTGGTCAATCAGGCCTTCGCCCAGGCGATGGTGCCGGATCCGGACGGGGTCC
>DAPKRP010000740.1:0-3365 GCA_031800515.1 Polyangiaceae bacterium LLY-WYZ-14_1
CGGCCCGCTCCCTGCGGAGACCCCCTCGCGGGGACCCTGGCCCTATGGACCTTCGACGACCCGACGGACCTCGGCCAGGAGGCCGGCGGTCGGTTCCCCGGGACGGTCCTCGGCTCCCCCGGGACCGGCGACGGACCGTCGGGCTGCGGCGGGGCCCTCGCCCTTCCCGGCCGTGTCGACGACCTGCTGCTGGTGCCCGATGACCCCGCCTGGGACCTGACGGAGGGGTCCGTCGACCTCTGGCTCTGGGCGGAACGCTGCGGCAGCGACCCCGGGTGGGATACCGGGGACGAGGCCATGGGCATCCTCTCCCGGGCGTCCCGCTCGCCCCGACGGGGACACGTGACCGTCGGCTGGACCCCCGCCTGCCAGGTGGTGGTGCGCGCTCGCGTCGGGGAAGACGCGTCGCCGGCGGGCTACCGTTCCCCGAGCCTCCCCGAGGAGGAGTGGCACCATCTGGGCTTGAGCTTCGCGCCGGACCTCGGCCTGGTCTTCTGGCTGAACGGCGAGCGGGTCGCGTCGGTGGGCGGGGACGTCGGACTCGCCGGGAACGACGAGCCGTGGGTCGTGGGCGCCAGCGCGGAGCGCTCCGCGGCGGGGGAATCGGCTCCCCGGGTGCACCCCTTCCAGGGCCGGGTCGACCACCTGCGCATCACCGACCGACCCCAGGACTTCACCCGCTAGCGTCCCGTTCTCGGCGGATGGTCGCCTGGGCGGCGGCGAGGCGGGCGACGGGAAGACGCGGGGGCGAGCACGAGACGTACTCCAGGCCGAGGGCGTCGCAGAAGGCCACGGAGCGCGGGTCGCCGCCGTGCTCGCCGCAGATGCCGAGCTTGAGCTCCTGGCGAGCGCGGCGACCGCGGTCGACGGCGATCTCCATCAGCCCGCCGACCCCGCTGGTATCGAGGCGAGCGAACGGGTCCGCCTCGAGAATCTCCTGGGCGCGGTCGAGATAGAAGGGAAGGAAGTTGCCCGCATCGTCCCGGCTCATCCCCCAAACCGTCTGCGTCAGGTCGTTGGTGCCGAAGCTGAAGAAGTCGGCGTGCTCGGCGACCTGGTCCGCCAAAAGGCAGGCGCGGGGGATCTCGATCATCGTCCCGATGAGCACCTCGAGGTCCGCCGCCTCGGGCCCCGCGGCGCCCCGTTCCGCCTCCAGCACCTCCTCGACGATGCGGCGCATGCGGGCGAGCTCCTCGGGCATGGCGACGACCGGCACCATGATCTCGAGCGCCACCGGCACCCCCCGCCGGCGGGATTCGAGGGCGGCCCGGGCCGCGGCCCGGACCTGCATGCGGTAGATGGCGGGGGTCGACAGACCGACCCGGACGCCCCGGTAGCCGAGCATGGGATTGACCTCCTCCATGGTCTCGGCGCGCCGCCGGACCTCCCGGAGCTCGATGCCGAGGGCGCGGGCGACGGCGTCGATGTCGGCCTCTTCCCGGGGGAGGAACTCGTGGAGGGGCCAGTCGAGGAGGCGCACCGTCATGGGGAGCCCGCCCATCGCTTCGAACATCTCGAGGAAGTCCTCCTGCTGGAAGGGCTCGATCCGGGCGAGCCAGCGCTCCCGTTCTTCCTCGCTGCCGGCGAGCACCATGCAGCGCACCGCTTCCAGCCGGTCCGCGGAGAAGAACATGTGCTCCGTCCGGCAGAGCCCGATGCCCTGGGCGCCGTAGCTGCGGGCGGTGCGGGCGCCCCGGGGGGTATCGGCGTTGGCACGGACCCGCAGCCGGCGCCGGTCGTCGGCCCACCCCATGAACGTGTCGAACTCGGACAGGGACGCGGCGGCCTCCACCTCGAGCTCCCCCGGGTAGACCCGGCCGTGGCTGCCGTCGAGGGTCAGCATGTCGCCGGCCCCGAACCGGTGGACCTTCCCGTCGTCGGTCCGGAAACGAACGCTTCGCGCCTCGTAGTCCACCTCCGCCGTGCCCACGCCGGCGACGCAGCACTTGCCGAGGCCCCGGGCCACCACCGCCGCGTGGGAGGTCATGCCGCCGGTGGCGGTCAGGATACCCACCGCCGCCTTCATGCCGTGGATGTCCTCCGGGCTCGTCTCCCGGCGCACGAGGATGACCGCGTGCCCATCCCCGGCTTTCGTCTCCGCTTCGTCCGCGTCGAACACGATCTCCCCCAGGGCCGCCCCGGGACTCGCCGGGAGCCCCGAGGCGATGGGATGGATGCCCCGTTCGGCGAGCACCTCGGGGGCGGGGAGCCGGGCGTGGAGCAGCTGCTCGAGGGATTCCGCGTCGACCCGCAGCAGGGCTTCGTCTTGGTCGATCAGGCCTTCCTCCACCATCGCCACGGCGATGCGGACCGCCGCCTCCGCCGTGCGCTTCCCGGTGCGGGTCTGGAGCAGATAGACCCGGCCGTCTTCGATGGTGAACTCGATGTCCTGCATGTCCCGGAAGTGGGATTCCAGGCGGTTCGCGACGTCTCGGATGGTCGCGAAGGCGTCCGGCATGCTCTGTTCCAGGGACTCCTTCTCCCGCCCTGGGGGGGCGCTTTCCACCGTGATCGGGCGCGGGGTGCGGGTGCCGGCGACCACATCCTCGCCCTGGGCGTTCGGGAGGAACTCGCCATAGAGGGCGCGTTCTCCGTTCGACGGGTTCCGGGTGAAGGCGACCCCGGAGCCGCTCGTCTCCCCCCGGTTGCCGAACACCATCGCCTGCACGTTCACCGCCGTGCCCCAACTCTCCGGGATGTCCTCCATCGCCCGATAGCGGACCGCCCGGGGGTTTCGCCAGGACCGGAAGACGGCGGCGATGGCTCCCCAGAGCTGGTCCTGGACGTCCTCCGGGAAGGGCGCGCCGGTATGGTCGGCCACGATCGCCTTGTGCTTCTCGACGATCTCCGCGAGGGCCTCCGCCGGGACCTCCGCGTCCGCCATGCCCTCGTCCCCGAGGCTGGCTTTCGTCTCCCGGAAGGCATCGTCGAAGCGGCCCCGGGGCACCCCGAGGACGACGTCCCCATACATCTCGACGAAGCGGCGGTAGGCGTCGAAGGCGAAGCGCCGGTCCCCGGCCCCCTCCGCCAGGCCTTCGACGGTTCGGTCGTTCAGGCCGAGGTTGAGCACCGTGTCCATCATCCCGGGCATCGAGATGCGGGCCCCGGATCGGACGGCCACCAGGAGGGGCGCCTTCGGGTCACCGAGCTTCCGCCCCGCGGACGCCTCGACGTCGGCGAGGGCGCGGGCGACCTGCGCGTCCAGGCCTTCGGGAAAGCGTTCTCCGGCCTTCATCCAGGCCAGGCACGCCTCCGTCGTGATGGTGAACCCGGGGGGCACGGGGATGCCGAGGCGCGTCATCGCGGCGAGGCCGGCGCCTTTGCCGCCGAGGGCTTCCTTCGGGCCGCCCGCATCGGCCTCGAGC
>DAPKRP010000741.1:0-2455 GCA_031800515.1 Polyangiaceae bacterium LLY-WYZ-14_1
GGGAGACGTTCGTCAGGGCCAGCCCGCTGGTGAACTCCGGTACTGTCGAACTCCGGTGCTTGCCCCCTCGGGGGGTGGGGGATAGCTTCGGCGCCGCCATGGCCTATCGATTTCCCTCCGCCGAGTGGACGGCGGCCTACAAGGACGCGGTCAACGCCAACGAGGCCTACGCCCAGGCGGGCAGGGACTGGAACCACGGGCCGGTGGCCTTCGTCATCGAGGCCGAGCCCGCCGCGGGGATCGCGCAGGACGTCGGGATGATCCTGGACGTCGAAGGGGGGGTCTGCCGGGAGACCACGTACGTCGAGGACCGGGCGGCGGTGGAGGACTGCCCCTTCGTCATCGTCGGCAGCTACGAAAACTGGCGGACGGTGCTGGATGGCCAGCTCGACCCCACCAAGGCGATGATGCAGAACCGGCTCAAGCTGACCAAAGGTCACCTGCCGACGATGCTGCGCTTCGTGGA
Source organism: Polyangiaceae bacterium LLY-WYZ-14_1 (assembly GCA_031800515.1). Classification (GTDB taxonomy): domain Bacteria; phylum Myxococcota_A; class Polyangia; order Polyangiales; family DAPKRP01; genus DAPKRP01. The sequence goes on from DAPKRP010000741.1 coordinate 467, forward strand.
AAGCTCGAAGCAGCTCGTGGCGAGCGCGACCCGGGTGCCGACGGAGTACGCCGGGGGATGACCCGGGGGGACGACCGGGTGGTGCTCGCCCCCGGCACCGACGACAACGGCCTCGCCCAGATGCTCGCCGGTCTGCTCCAGCAGAACCTGGTGGACCATCCGGAGAAGGAACGGGACCTGGCCCGCCTGGTCGGCCGGGTGGCCATCGTCGCCGTCGACGCCGGGGTGTCCCTGACCCTGCGCTTCGGCCAGGGTCGGGTGACGGTCCACGACGGCGTCTTCGGGGTGCCGGATGTGACCATCCGGGCGAAGGGGGACGACATCATGCAGATGTCCCTGGTGGAGCTCGACCCCCGCTTCCGCCTTCCGGACCTGCGGAAGGACGGGGCCAAAGCGATGGTCGAGGCCTCCCGCTCGGGGCGCGTTCAGATGCACGGCACCTTGACCAATCTGCCGTTCCTGCTGCGGCTGACCCGGCTGATGACCATCTATTGAGGCTCCCCGGGAGGGCCTCCCGGGGGGAACGGAACGGCGTGAATCGTCCTTGACAGGCGGGGCCCCTCGGATAGTCTTCCGCCTCCATTTCGCGGACGTGGCGGAACTGGCAGACGCGCTAGACTAAGGATCTAGTGGGGCAACCCGTGGAGGTTCGAGTCCTCTCGTCCGCACCGCCCGGCCCGCCGGCAGCTCACCGGCGTTCCGGGGCGGGTCTCCGGCCCCTGCCCAGGGCTGCCCACCGCGGGTGACCGAGCCATCCCCCGGGGCAGTGCCATCCCCCGGGGCAGTGCCTCGACCAGCGCCGGGCCCGACGTTGCAAACTTGACCCATGCTGGTCCGGCGTGCGCTGATCCTGCCGTACACGCCGGAGGGCGAATGTTCCAGGATGCGCTGCGAAACGTCGTGGACGGCACCGAAGGCGGGGTCGCCAGCCTGCTGATGGGCTTCGACGGGATCCCCGTCGAGCACTACGTGCGGGAGGGTGCCCAGCTCGATGTCGACAAGGTCGGCATGGAGTTCAGCGTCATCCTGAAGGACATCCGCCGGGCGGCGGAGATGCTCTCGGCGGGGACCGCCCGGGAGGTGTCGGTCCAGGCGGAGCACCTCATCACCGTCGTCCGGCTGCTCAACGACGAGTATTTCCTGGCGGTCGCCGTCGAGCCCGGCGGCAATCCGGGGAAGGCGCGCTTTCTGATGCGGACCCACGCGGACCGATTCCTGCGCGACCTGGTGTGAACGAGCCCGCCGCGACGTCGATCCTGGTCTTGCATGGACCGAGCCTCGGGGAGCTCGGGAAGCGGGAGCCAGAGGTCTACGGCCAGACGACCCTCGCCGAGATCGACCAGGTCCTGGTCGACCTGGCGGGGGAGCTCGGCGCCGGGGTGAGCAGCCTCCAGTCGAACCACGAGGGGGTGTTGGTCGACGCGATCCTCGACGCACCGCGGCAAGGGGTCGACGGCATCCTGCTGAACCCGGCCGCCTACACGCACACCTCCGTCGCCGTGGGGGACGCCCTGCGGGCGGCGGCCCTTCCGGCGGTCGAGGTGCACCTGAGCCACCTGCACCGGCGGGAGGCCTTTCGACGCCGGTCCTACACCGCCCCCGCCTGCATCGGCGTCATCTCGGGTTTCGGTCCCGGGAGCTACACCCTTGGCTTGCGCGCTCTCATCGATTATCTCCGCAGGCCTCGACCGAGGTCGGGCGGCTGACCCCGCGCCGGGTCGCCCCGACCGCTTCCCACCGACAGGGGCACTGCCAGATGGACCTCGACCTCAAGCAGCTCAAAGAGCTGATGCGCGCCCTCAAGCAGTTCGACGTCCAGGAACTGACGATCGAGCGCGAGGACTGGAAGCTCAGCCTGCGCCGGGGACCGGAGGAAGGCGCGGTCCCGACCGGCGTCGCCGTCGGCGCCCCCGCCTCCATCCCACCCTACACGATGCCCCCGTCGATGGCGGCGGCCCCTCCCCAGCCCGCCGCCCCGGCGGCGGCGCC
>DAPKRP010000742.1:0-4598 GCA_031800515.1 Polyangiaceae bacterium LLY-WYZ-14_1
CGAAGCGAGGCCCGCCGCGAGCCCCGGCGGCATCTTTCCCCGGGGGGGCTCCGGTTCCCCGGCCGGGCGGGGGCCATCGTCCGACGCCGGGACCCGCACCAGCTCGCCGAGACCGCGGCCCAGCTCGACGAAGGGTCGCCCGCGGAAGAGCACGGCGCAGGCGACGGAAGCCAGTGCGACGACGGGGCCGGCGAGGGCGAGCCAGACCGGCGGGGCGAGGTCGGCGAGAAAGAAAAGCGACATGGGAGGGCGCGGTCTACCGCATTTCCCCGATCGTCGCCGGGTTGGGTCCCGGACGACACCCTCTCAGGGGGCCGTCGTGTAGGGCGCCCGGACGATCACCACGTCCCGCCGGGGGCCGGGCGGTGCGCTCGCCCCCGCCGCCGGCGGCGACCCGGGGGGATTTTCCGCCAGCAGGGTGAGACGCACCTCGGTCCCCACCGGACCTTGAAGCCGCTCCCGGACCTCTGCCGGGGTCAGGCCCTCCACGGGCTCCCCTTCGATGGCGACGATGCGATCCCCGGCTCGGAGCCCGGCCTCGTCCGCCGGCCCATCCGGGGGGACCGCGTGAACCCGGAGCCCCCGTTCCGGGTGGTGGACCAGGCGGGCGTGGATCCCCCCGACCCATTCTCCCGCCGCGCAGCCCAGGGCGGCACCTCCGCCGCAGACGACGACGACGACGAACGCGAGGGCAGCGACCAGCCGACCCCGACGGGGCGGTGCCCGTCGGCTCACGGCACCGTCGCGCCGGCGATGGGGATGCGGACCCGGACGCGTTCTTCGACCAGGGTGACGCCGTCCCCTTGGACTTCCAGGGTGAGTCGGAAGACCTGCTCGTAGTCCGCCTCGCGGATCACGTCGTTCCGAAGCTCGAAGGCGAAGGTCGTCATGGTGCCCGGCGTCACCCGACGCAGCGCATCGGGGGAGCCGTCCCCCGGAGGGTCGTCCACCTCCTCCGGGGCCGGGAAGCCCGCCGGTGGCGTCGCTTGCTCGGGGAAGGCCCGCGCCAGGAACCGGAGCCGGTCCCCCCGGGCGACCCCGCGCACCTCGTCGAAGGCGATCCCCCCGAGCAGTCCCACCAAGGCATCCAGGATCGTGTCCGCCAGCCCGGCGCCGTCTTCGTCGACGTCGAAGACCAGGGGGCACCGGCCGTCCGCGTCTGCGGGGCGGGGCGCTCCGGCGAGCCCCGTCGGGCAGCTGCCGTCGCCGGTCCCTGGGAGGAAGGTCGCCCCGGTCCCCCGGGCGGCGTCCTCGAGGTAGGGGCGGGCCCCCGCGTCGCTCGCGATGCCCAGCACCCGAACGTCGCGGGCGACGAGGGCCGCGATCGCCTCCTCGAGACTTCGCGTCCCCGGGAAGTCATCGCCGTAGCTGGCCGGTCCGTGGGTGGGGGCGTCGGTGACGTGGACGACCGCGCGCAGGGCATCTTCCCGGAAGCCCACGCCCCCCGCAGCCCCGGGGCCGTCGAAGGGAGGAACGAATCCCGGGTCTCCGCGTCGGCCCCAGCCTTCCCCGGTGGCGATCTGGTAGAGCGCCTCGGCGCCCGATTCCGGCAGATCGCCGCCGTTTCCGAGGGGTCGATCCAGGGAGGCGACGGCGTTTTCGACCGCGCCGAGGTTGCCGGTGACCGGGGTCACCAGGGCGAAGGGCCGGTCGCCGTCGGCGCCGAAGGGCGCGCCCGGGAAGTCCTCGAAGCGGCTGACCCCGAAGAAGGTCCCGGGCACCCGGCCGCGGAGCTCGGGGACGATGCGCTCCGAAAGGGTGTCCTGGAGGGCGTCGATCTCCTGCTGGATGCTCCCGGTGGTGTCGACGTTGATCTGCACGTCGAGGCGGACCACCTCCGCCGCGAAGGACAAGCGGACGACCTGCGTCGGGCCCTCGTAGGGCAGGACGACCTCCAGGTCGGCGGAGGGGAGGACGGGCTCGGCGTCGTCCGGCCCCCGAGGGGGCTGGCCCGCCGGGGGCGGGGACCCGTCCGGGAGCGCCCCGGGCCCGCCGTCTCCGGCCGGGCCGGGCAGGAACCCATCAGGGGCTCCCGGACGTCCGGGGACCCCCGTCGGCGCGGGGGGGCGGGCGTCGTCGCAGCCGACGATGCTCCCGGCGGCCAGGAGGAGGGCGAACGCGGCCGGGGACGTCGCTGCGGCTCCCCGGGCGCCGCTCCCCCCGGCAGCCCGCCTCCGGTCGGGAAGACCCGGCGGTCGGCCGTCGATCCACCCGTCCGTCACCTCACGAAAGTTGGCATGGGGCGGGTGATGCGGCACGTCCCCTGCCGTTGACTCCAGGGGGCCGTCCGGTAGGATGGTATCCCACCTCCGCGGCGCGTTCGGGTCCCTCGAAGCGGTCTTGCATGGAAAAGCTGGTCATCTCCGACGACGAGGGGAAGACCACGGTCGTCCCCCTCGTCCGTGACGAGCTCTATCTCGGTCGGCAAGAGGGCAACACGATCCGGCTGACCGAGCGCAACGTCTCCCGCCGCCATGCCCTCATCCGGCGGAACGGAGCGGGCTACGTCATCGAGGATCTCGGGTCCTACAACGGCGTGCGGGTCAACGGAAGGCTCATCGAAGCCCCCACCGCCCTGACCGCTGGCGATCGGGTGGCGATCGGCGACTACCTCCTCTCCTTCGAAGACGCCGCCGTCCCGGCGGAAGACGTCGCCTCGGACCGTCGCACCACCGCCCGGCACAGCCCCCTCCGCCGTCGCGATCCGTCGGGCGGGCCACCGCCCGCGGCGGGGAGCGAGCAGGACCTCCGGGCCACCGCCCGGGACCGGCCTCGGTCGGTGGCACCGGCCCCGGAGCCCCTGCGCTCGCCGCCGGCCCGGCTGGTGTTGCTCTCCGCGCCCGCGCCGGGGGCGGAGTTCGCCCTCTCCCGCCCGCGGCTTCGGGTCGGTCGGGCGGAAGACCTCGAGGTCTGGATCAACCACAAGTCGATCTCCCGGCTCCACGCCGTCATCGAGGTGGACGGGGATCGCTATGGGATCCGGGACGCGGACAGCGCCAACGGCGTCCGGGTCAACGGCGAACGCGTCGGCGTGGCGGATCTCCGGCCCGGAGACATCGTCGATCTCGGCCAGGTCCGGCTCCGCTTCGTCGCCCCCGGGGAGGCCTATCGCTTCGACCTCGACCGCACCATGGAGCTCGCCGCCGCGGCCGGCCGCGGTCGCCGAGACGGGGTCCATCCCGCCATCGTCGGCGCCGTGATCGTCGGTGCGGTGGTCTTTTCGTCGGCCGTCGGGCTCGCCCTCTCGGGCCGCGGGGGCCCGCTGTCCCAGATGGTCGGGGTCACCACCGGGGAGCGAACCGGGGAGCTGCCGTCGGCGGTTCCCTCTCCGGGGGCTGCCCCTGCTCCCGCGGAGACCCCCCGCCCGTCGGAGACCGGGGTGGACGCGGTCGGCGCCGACCCGGAGACCGCCCCCCGGAGCACCCCGGCGCCCTCGGCCCTGCCAGGGGAGGGCGACGGCAGCGAGGACGCGGCGCCGCCCGGGGCCGCCGCCGCCGGCGGCTCGGAGGCCCCTGCGGTCGGTCCCCCCGGCGAGGCCCAGGCCTACCCTGCCCGGGGGGACGATCCGCGCGCCGGAACCCCGGACGGAGACGCCGTGGTCCCCGGGGAGATGGCCTCGGTCCTGGCGGAGGCCGTCGCCGCCTGTCGTGCCGCCCTGCAGGACGATCGTGTCGAGGACGCCGTCGCCGCGGGCACCCGGGCGGTCGGGATCGATCCCGACCACCCCGAGGGAACCCGGTGCCTCGAGCTGGCCCGAAGCCGGGTGGCCGACCGCCGCGTCTTCGCCCGGGGGGTCGCCGCCCTCGCCGCCGGGGACGTCGATGGCGCCCACTTCGCGTTCGGAGCCCTGTCAGAGGACAGCCCGCTGCGCAGCCGGGAGGAAGTGGCGCAGGCTCGGGCGCGCTTCGCCGAACGGCGTCTCGAGCTGGTGGAGGGTCTCGCGCGGGAATCCCCGGAGACCGCCCGGCGGGAGCTCGCCCCCGTCCTCGAGGAGCGGCGGCTGCTCCCGACGGCGCTCCGCCGCCGGGCGGAACGGCTCGCCCGCAGCCTCCGCCGGCCCCGGGGTCGCTGACGGATTTCTCCGACGAGGCCACACCGGCCGTTCCCCGGCGGGCATCGAGACCTGGAAAAGGCCAGCGGTTGCGGGGGAATTCGCTTCGTTGACAGTGCTTTTCGGCGCGTGATACTCGGCTGCCTCGCTAACGAGGGACCGCCCCCGTGGAGGAAATCCGGATCATGCCTCGTACGGCGCCTGCTTGCCGTCGTCACCGCCCCTTTGCTTGGCCCTGCGCTGCGTCTCCGAGGATGGGGCTCGTCCTCGCCGCCCTCGTCGCCGCCGGCGCGGCCGTCCTCGCCCCCGCTCCCGTCGCGGCCCAGGAAGGCCGCCTCGCCGCTGGCGGCATGGACCTCCACCTGTTTCGGCCGGCGGTCGACTCGAAGGGCTTCATCACCGTCAACGGCACCGACATCCTCGGCGCCAACGACTTCAGCTTCGGACTGATCCTGGACGCTGGCTTCGGGATCCTGCCCTATGAAGGACTGCGCAACCAGACGGGGATCCGCATCTCCGATGCGGGGGACCGGGACCGGATCGTCGA
>DAPKRP010000743.1:0-3693 GCA_031800515.1 Polyangiaceae bacterium LLY-WYZ-14_1
GCCGGGCATCGTCCCCGTCTACCCCAAAGCGCACCCAGCGTCCCAGCACCTCGGGCCCCGTCTCCTCGCGCGCTCCCCTCGGGCCGGCCGTTGACACCCGCTGGTCCGCCTGCTAGCTCGCGTGCCCTCCTGGACCCCGCCACCGCTGAAGGGAGAGCGGCTTGTTCAAGTCGATTTGTATCTTTTCCGGCAACGCCAACCCGGCGCTCGCGGAGAAGATCGCCAGCTACCTCGAGCTACCCCTCGCCCGTGCCCGGGTCTCCCGCTTCTCCGATGGAGAGGTGTTCGCCGAGGTGAAGGAGAACGTTCGGGGGGTGGACGTCTACGCGATCCAGCCGACCTGTCCCCCGGTCAACGACAACCTGATGGAGCTCCTGGTGGTGATCGACGCCCTGAAGCGCGCATCCGCCGGCTCGATCACCGCGGTGGTGCCCTATTACGGCTACGCTCGACAGGACCGGAAGGTCGCCCCTCGCACGCCGATCACCGCCAAGCTCGTCGCCGACCTGCTCACCGCCGCGGGCTGCGACCGGGTCTTGTCGATGGACCTTCACGCCGGGCAGATCCAGGGCTTTTTCAACGTCCCCTTCGACCACCTCTACGCCCTTCCGGTGTTCCTGGAAGCGCTCGGGGGTCGCTTCGAGCACACCCCCGTCTTCGTGTCCCCGGACGCCGGCGGCGTCGAGCGCACGCGGGCCTACGCGAAGCGGATGAACGCGGATCTGGCGATCATCGACAAGCGGAGGGAACGGGCGAACGTCAGCGAGGTGATGAACATCATCGGAGACGTTCAGGATCGGGAGTGCGTGATCCTCGACGACATGATCGATACCGCCGGGACGATCACCCAGGCCGCCCGGGCCCTGGTCCAGCACGGGGCCAAGAGCGTGCTCGCCGCCGCCACCCACGCGGTGCTGTCGGGTCCCGCGGTGGACCGGATCGTCGATTCCCCCCTCGACCGGGTGTTGGTGACGGACACGATCCCCCTCGGTGAGGCCGCCCGCAGCTCGGGAAAGTTCGAAGTGCTCTCCGTCGCCCGGCTGCTGGGCGAGGCGATCAAGCGGATCCATCATAGCGACTCGGTGAGCTCCCTGTTCGTCTGAGCTCACCGACCCAGGGAAAGACCAGGAAGACCGACAATGGAACGACAGACGTTGCAGGCTGAGGTCCGCGAACAACGCGGAAAGGGGCCGGCGCGTCAGCTCCGCATGCAGGGCCGGATCCCCGGCATCCTGTATGGACCGGGCCTCGACCCGATGGCGCTGAGCGTGACCCCGAAACATCTCGTACGGGTGCTCTCGACGCCGTGGGGGCGGAACGTCCTGGTGGAGGTCGCCGCCGGGGACAAGAAAGAGCTCTGCATGGTCCGGGAGCTCCAGGCGCATCCGGTCACCGGATTCCCCCTTCACGTCGACTTCTATCGGGTCGACCTCGAACGACCGGTGCGGGTCACCGTCCCCTTCGCGACCCGGGGTCGCGCCATCGGCGTGCAGAAGGGCGGAAAGCTCAAGAAGGTCTATCGGGAGGTCCCCGTCGTCGCCGTGCCGGAGCGGATCCCCTCGGTCATCGAGGTCGACGTCTCCGCCCTCGACCAGGGACAGACCCTCACCGTCGGGGAGCTTCCCCTGCCGGAGGGGGTGTCCGTCGCGCTCAAGCCGGACCGCACCGTGGTGGTGATCGAAGGCGAGCGGAAGAAGCGCGGCGAAGAAGAAACCGAAGACGCCGCGAAGGCGGGCTGACCCCGCGGCGTCGCCCCGGGGAATCGGCCGCCGGGGCGATGTTCCTCCGCCGGCTCGACGCGCCCCCGGGGGATGCTACACCGTGGCCCCTTCCTCGCTCCGGGCTCGGTCCCGGGGCTTTTGCCCAGGAGGAATCACGATGGCAGCCAGTACGGGTGTCGAGGCGGTCGTTCGCCCGCCTCGGGAATACGAGCTCACCTACATCCTTAGACCCCAGACCACCCCCTCGGACGCGGAAAAGGTGGCCGGGCGAGTGACGGACGTGGTCGAACGCTTCGGCGGTCGCCTGGTCCGTGTCGACAACTGGGGGAAGCGACGCCTCGCCTATCCGATGGCGCGCCACAGCCGAGGCGTCTACGTCCACGTTCGGTACGTCGCCCCCGGAGACACGGTCACCGAGCTCGAGCGCAACCTGCGGATCCTCGACCCGGTCATCCGATTCCTGACCGTCCAGCGGGAAGAGGAGGTCGAAATCGGCGAGCTCGACGTCGACCCGGAGGAGGTCGCCTTCCACCACCTCGAAGTCACCGAAGACGAGGAGGAGGACAACATCGAACAGCGCCTCGGCCTGGCGCCTGCCCGCAGCAGCGGCTCCGACGACGACTTCGACGGGGACGGCTCCGACGACGACGACGACAGCGGTGACGACGGCGGCGGCAGCGGCGGCCGCTCCGCCTCCGCCTCCCGGGACGGCGGCGGCGAACCGGCCAAGGGTGGCGCCGACGCCGGCAGCGATGACGGCGCCAAGGAACAGGAGAAGCAGTCGTGATGGCGGACGACGACGACGGCTCGGTCCTCGAGCAAGACGAAGCGGTCGAGAACAGCGGCGCCCGGAAGGGGACGGTCGTGCGGGAAGGGCGGGTCGACAGCGACCCCCTCGGACTCCGGCGGCGGCGGGGGGGACGGAAGCGGCCCCCTTCCTTCACCGCGGAGCCGGACTTCGACTTCGACTACAAGGACCCGCAGCGCCTCAAGTTCTTCCTGACGGAACGAGGCAAGATCGTGCCTCGGCGGATCAGCGGGCTGACTGCGCGACAGCAGCGCGCCCTCACCCTCGCCATCAAGCGGGCCCGGGTTCTCGGGCTTCTCCCCTACACCGTGTCCCGTTGACCCGGACGAAGGAAGCGTCATGGCCACCCACGTTCAGGTGATCCTGCGGGAAGACGTCGACAACCTCGGCAGCTCCGGCGAGCTCGTACGCGTTCGTCCCGGCTTCGCCCGCAACTACCTCATCCCCCGGGGACTCGCGGTCGCCGCCACCCGTGGAAACATCGCCCAGATCGAACACGAGCGCAGGGCAGCGGTCACCCGCGCGGCGAAGCTTCGGACCGAGCTCGAAGCCATGGCCAAGAGCCTCGAAGGCAACGTCGCCCACATCCAGAAGCAGGCCGGGGAAGGCGGCAAGCTCTACGGATCCGTCACCGCCCAGGACATCGCCGAAGCCCTGGCCAGCCAGGGGGTCGACGTCGACCGCAGGAAGCTCAGCATGCCCGACGAGCCGATCAAGACGATCGGGACGCACAAGGTGACGCTGAAGCTCGGATCGAAGGTCCACGTCGACATCAAGGTCGACGTCACGCCCGCGGACAGCTGATCCCTCGGGCTCCGGGCCCGTTCCAGGGGCTGCCGACCGGGCGGCTCCTCGGCGGGCCCGTTGCCGTTCGTCGGTTTCCTTCCCCGGGGCCGCGGGGTTTGGTGGAACATCCCCGAGACGGGTGACCAGAGGCGCAGGCAGTAGATGGACGCAGTGGTGAGCGGCGCCGGCGGTAGCCCCCGGGGGCGGGTTCCGCCCAACGACCTCGAGGCGGAACGGGCCGTGCTCGGCGGGATCCTCCTGGAGAACGCCGCCCTGAACGTCGTCCTCGAGATCCTGGAAGCCGACGACTTCTACAGCGAGGGGCACGTCCGGGTCTTCGAGGCGATCTGCTCCCTGTCCCGGCGGGGCGAGCCCGTC
>DAPKRP010000744.1:0-2049 GCA_031800515.1 Polyangiaceae bacterium LLY-WYZ-14_1
GGGGACGACGTGCCGGAGCGGCTCTTCGATGCCGTGGCCGCCGTGCTTCACGCCGCCTGGCAGGAACGGGATGCGCTCGCCACCTCCGCGGGCCCCGAGGCCTCGCGGGAGCCCGCCACCCCCGGCTCCGGCCCGGCGGGCGGGGCCGACCCTCGCCTCGGGAGCACCCGCGGTTGACCCACCGCCCCGCGTCGGCCCTCGACCCCGTCCTCCCGGGTCTCGACCCCGGGTCCCTCGTCGAGGTGGCGGTGCCGGTGCCTCTTCGGCGGCGTTTCACCTACCGCCTGCCGCCCCACCTCGAGGGCGCCGAGCTCGCACCGGGCACCCGGGTCGCCGTGCCCTTCGGACGCCGGAAGGTCTCGGGCTTTCTCCTCGGGCGCGCCCCCGAGCCTCCCCCAGATGGTGTCGACGTCGCCACCGTGGCCGGCGTCCTCGACGACGACCCGCCCTTCCCGGACGAGCTGCTGCGGTTCCTCGGGGAAGCCGCCGACTACTACCTGCATCCGGTGGGCGAGGTGCTGCGGGCAGCGGCCCCGAGCCTCCCCTCCCAGGCCCTCGCCGCCCTGCGGGGGCGGGGGGTGCTCGAGCGGGACAGCGAGCTCGGGTCGGACCGGCTCACCCGGCGGCGTACCTGGCGCATCCGTCGCGTCGACCGCAGCCCCGGGGAATCCGACGCCGAGGCCCGCGCCCTCGGTCCCCGGCAGCGGGCCCTCCTCGACGCCCTCGGGGACGCGGGGGAAGCGCATCTCGACGCCCTTCGGGGGCTGGTGAACGATCCCCGCACCGTCGCCCGCTCCCTGGAACGTCGGGGGCTGGTGACGATCGACGACGTCGAGCTGCTGGTCGATCCGTTCCTCGGCCCCCCGGTCCAGCCCGACGTGCCGCCCTCCCTGAACGCCTCCCAGGCCGGTGCCGTCGACGCGATCGCCACCGCCCTGGCCGAGGGGGGAAAGGCGGGATTCCTCCTTCAAGGGGTCACCGGGTCGGGCAAGACGGAAGTCTACCTCCGGGCGATCGAAGCCTGCCGGCGGACCGGTCGGGGCGCTCTGGTGCTAGTTCCGGAGATCGCCCTCACCCCCCAGCTCGTCGCCCGCTTCCGGGCGCGCTTCGGGGACCGGCTGGCGGTGATCCACAGCGGCATCCGCCGACGGGAACGGGACGACGCCTGGCGAGCGCTTCGGAGCGGCCGCATCGATCTCGCCGTCGGCGCCCGGTCCGCTCTCTTCGCCCCGGTCCCGGACCTCGGCCTCGTGGTCGTCGACGAAGAGCACGACCCGTCCTTCAAGCAGGAGGAAGGGTTCCGCTACCATGCCCGGGACCTCGCCCTGCTGCGGGCGGACCGGGCGGGGGCGGTCGCCCTCCTCGGCAGCGCCACGCCGTCCCTCGAAAGCCGTGCGCTCGCGGAACGGGGCAAGCTCACCCGGCTGCTGCTGCCGGATCGGGCGACCCAGCAGCCCCTGCCCCCGGTCACCATCGTCGACCTCGGCCGGCATCGGGCGGGGCCGTCCGGCCACCCGCTGCTCTCCGCACCCCTCCACCGCGCTCTCGAGGCCACCCTGGGGCGGGGCGGCCAGGCGATCCTGTTCCTCAACCGGCGCGGTTTCGCCCCGTCTCTACGCTGCGAAGCCTGCGGCGAGGTCCCCGGTTGCCCGGCCTGCAGCGTCGCCCTGACCGAGCACAAGCGCCTCGGTCTGCTCCGCTGCCACTATTGCGACTTCCGGACCCGCACCGGCGAGGCCTGCCCGAGCTGCGGGGCCCTGGCCCTCGAGCGCATCGGGCTCGGGACCGAGCGCCTGGAGGGCGCCCTGGCGGAGACCTTTGCCCCCGCCCGGGTCGCTCGCCTCGACCGGGACACGGCGACGAACCCCCGGAAGCTCGAAGGGATCCTGGATCGCTTCCGGCGCCGGGAGATCGACGTCCTGGTCGGCACCCAGATGGTCACCAAGGGCCACGACCTCCCGGGCGTCACCCTGGTCGGCGTCGTGCTCGCGGACCAGTCCCTCGCCTTTCCCGACTTCCGGGCGGCGGAGCGGACCTTCCAGCTGCTGG
>DAPKRP010000745.1:0-3084 GCA_031800515.1 Polyangiaceae bacterium LLY-WYZ-14_1
GGGCGGCGTGCAGCTCGCGGTGTGGGAGCCCGTCCCCGGCCGCTTCCCGACGGATCCGCCGCCGGCAGGGCCTTCCCTCTCTGGCACGGGCGCGTTCGCCGTTGCCTCCGTCGCCTCGGTGCCGCGGTGCGCCGCGCCGGCGATGGGCCTCGCCGCCGGCGGCCGCATGAAGCAGAAGATCTACCCCGACCCCCACGGGCTCGACGCCTGGCAGGACGCGCCGGCGGCCCGGGTCTTCGCGCACCTCTGTCCGGTCGAGGTGTGGCGCGAGATCACGGGCGAGCCACCGCCGCCGACCCCGGTAACGGCGAAGGAGTACGCGCGTCACGGTCTTCCGTGGTTCGAGCTTTACGACGACGCGAAGGGCACGCTCGAACCGACCGACGCCCTCGCCGGCGTGAAGAGCGTCAAGCAGCTCGACGCCCAAAAGAGCAAGGCGCCCTTGCAGGACGACGAGCCCGTCCAGCCCGGTCTCCTGAAAAGGCTCGGCAAGGCTCTAGGCCTGCCGATCGACGACGGGGAGTGGTGACCCTGTCGTCGAAGCGTTAGAGGCCAGCCACCAAGCATGTCGTCACTTCGCGTTGCGTGGAACAAAGGGGGTCTTACATCTGGGTCGTAGCTCGAGCGCGACGAGTGACGGGGCCCGCAGTGAGGCTCATGGATGGAAACCAAGCGCACTCGACAGACAGGGACATTCGCAATGGGCCATTCGTTCCGTCGCGTTCGGCCCCCAAGCGAAAAGAGCGAGTCACCATGAGACACATTCTCTTGGCCATGTTCATGGTCAGCGCGGCGTGCGCCTCCACGGGTTCCTCCTCGAGCGTGAACCGACCGGTGACGTCCGGACTCGACGACATCGTCGATGCCGCACCGGAGTTTAACGACGTCCTCTACACTGGGGATTTCGTCCGTATCATCGAGTTCAATCTGCCGCCTGGCTCGGAGCTACCGGCTCACGAGGGCAGACGTCGCCTTGTCTATTCGCTGACGGATTATGTGGTTGAATGGCGCGAGGGCGACGGCCCGTTGGAAGAAAAGGCCTGGTCCGCGGGGGATGTGCACGTTCACGAGGCGCTGGCCCATCGTGTCCGTAATATCGGCGAGACCGCCGCTGTCTTCTTGGTCGTCGAGCGACTGGATTCGGAATTGCCAGCGACGGAGGCGATCAACCCGCATCAGGGCGGACCCGACGTCGCCTTCGCGAGCGAGCACTTCCGCGTCCGCAGGGTGAGGCTAGACCCCGGCGAATCCCTCGACTCTCATGCGGGGACGTACCGAGCGATCTACTCGCTGAGCGACTACGAGCTGCTGTGGGAGACGAAGGGAACGGCGGAGACGAAGAGCTGGAGGACGGGTGACGCTCACTGGCATGGCCCGGACGAGCATGCGGCATCCAACGTTGGGGCGACTGTCGCGGAGTGGATCGTCATCGAGATTTTGCAGTGAATTCCGCCTTGTATGAATTTGAGGGCGCTACACGCGTTCGATGAACCTCAGGGAGCGACCTACGAACTTGCCTAGGTCTCGGGGGCCGGCGGAGGCCCCTGTTGGCTTTTCGTGGTCACCGCGAACGAGCCGTATCGTTCGACGTCCTGTTCTACTCGTCGGCCGAAGGAGCACGCACCGAGCGGACGCTCACGGCAGCCTCTGCTCGGCGAAGAACGCCCACAGGTCGCCGTTCGTGACGTCGGGGTACGACGGCCCGATGACCGCCTCGTCGAGGTACTGCCGTCCGCCGAGCCAGGTGTGGCCACCGCCGATCACGCGCAGGTGACGGGTCGGGGCGGCGCAGCCCGTCCAGCGATCCTCCTCGACCCGGATGTCGTCGTCGACGCGCTCGGGGCCGTCGGTCGTCACCGGACCGCCGGTGCACCCGTTGCGCTCGGCCCAGCCCTCCATCGAGGCGGCGACGCCCAGCGCGGGCCGGGTGTTGTCGGGGTTTCGACAGACGATCGGTCCGCCGTCGTACGGCCAGCAGCCGTCCTCGGTGCCGTGGACGTGGAGCACGGGCATCGGGCGCGACGGTGCGCAGGGCGCCGACGTCGCGTGCTGGTTGGACGCCCCGATGGCGGCGATGGCGGCGACCCGGTCCGCGAGCACGCAGCCCAGCCGGTGCGAGACCACCCCGCCGTTCGAGAGGCCCACCGCGTCGACCCGCTGGCGGTCGATCGGGACCGAGGCGGCGAGGTCGTCGAGCACCGCCATGAGGTACGCCGCCTCGTCGACGTCGCCGACGTAGACGGAGCTGCCAGCGAGCGCCCGGTCGCACGCCGCGATGCACGCCCAGTCCTCGTCCCCGGGCCGCTCGCCGCCGCCGCCGCCGTTCCAGACCCGATTCCCCATGACCGCAGTGCCGTTCAGGTACAGGGACGCGACGTTCCCACTGGAACGGCGCCCCCGGCGCGTATATATACGTATCTATGATGCTCACGGAGGTGGCGGCCGCGCTCGGGGCGGCGGGAGTCCGGTTCGCGGTCGCGGGTGGCCACGCGGTCGCGCTGCATGGCGCCGTCCGCGGCACCGTCGACCTCGACCTGGTCGTGTTTCCCGACGAGAGCGATTACGTAGAGACCGAGCGAGCGCTCGTGGGGCTGGGGCTTCGGAGCCGCCTCCCCGTCGACGCCCGCGAGGTGTTCCGGTTTCGCCGCGAGTACCGCGAGAACCGAAACCTCGTCGCGTGGTCCTTCGTCGATGCGAACGACCCCACCCGCCTCGTCGACGTGATCCTCACCTGGGACGAACGGCGCCTCCCCCGCAAGCACCTGTCGGTGGCGGGCGTCGACGTACCGCTCCTGTCCCGGGCGGCCCTCATCCGCATGAAGGAGGCGAGCGGGCGTCCGCAGGATCTCGAGGACGTCGCGGCGCTTCGGCGGCTCGGGCGGGGTCGATGAAGGGCGCCGGCGAGCGCGGGGATCGGCCCGTCCAGCGATTCACCGACGCCTACCTGGCCGAATGCGCCCGCATGAGCCCCGATCAGGTGGCGCGGTGGCTCGACGACTACCGCAAGCTCGTGCTCGGAGCGGCGCCCGCGCAGCCGAAGAAGCTCATCAGTCTACGGGTGGACGAGCCGCTGCTCCGGCTCTT
>DAPKRP010000746.1:0-2378 GCA_031800515.1 Polyangiaceae bacterium LLY-WYZ-14_1
GGTCGTCCCGCGCCCCCGGGGGCGTCGGGGACGGGGCCCAGGCGCGGGCGACGGACGCGCCATCGGGCCGCGCGGTGCATCCCCCCGCGACGTTACCCGCGACCGCCGCCGAGGCGCCGAGGCCGAGGCCGCCGACGGCGAGGAACGCGGACGTCAACGCCCCGCCGCCGCGCCGGGCCCGTCGAGGCGGGGCCTTGGTACGCCGGTTCTCGGCCCGCTTCCGCATGGGCCGGTTCTCGCCGAGGCGCTGCCCCAGGGCAAAAAAGCCGCCACCCGAGCCCGCCCGTTCCGGCCGAGGGGCTACCTCAGTCGAGGAAGGACACGGGGACCCCGAGCCCCTGCGCCCGAGCCGCCTCGTGCACCACCCGGGCCAAGGCCGTGTCCTGGAGCGCCAGGCCGGTGGAGTCGAACACGGTGATCGCCTCCGCCGAGGGGCGCCCGGGCCGGCGTCCGGCGACGACCTCCCCGAGGGTCCCGGCGAGGTCCTCCGGCCTGAGGGATCCGTCGTGGAGGGGCACGTTGATCTCCCCGGAGTGGCTCGCCTGGGGCACGTCGTCGACGAAGACGGCAGCGTCCTTCAGGATCTGCGGGTCCAGCTCCTGCTTGCCCTCCGCGTCGGCGCCCATCGCGTTGATGTGGGTACCGGCGGCGATCCGATCCCGGGGCACCACCGGTCGACGCACCGGCGTAGAGGTACAGACCACGGCGCAGGCGCAGGCCTCGGCCAGGGAGCCCACCCGGCCGTGGCCGACCTCGTCGACGAGGGCCTGCGCCGCCGCTTCCGAGACGTCGTGGGCGACGACCTCGATCTCCGGGAACAGCACCCGGTGAGCGGCGACGAGGGTCCCCGCCTGCACCCCGGCGCCGACCAAGCCCAGGGTCTTCGGCGCCTTCGGCCCGAGGAACTTCGTCGCCACGGCCGCGCTCGCCCCGGTGCGAAGCGCGGTCATGTGGGTCGCATCCATGATGGCCAGGGGCATCCCCGTGTCCGGGTCGCTCAGCACGTAGAGCCCGATGACGGCGGGAAGGCCGTGTTTGGCGGGACTGCCCGGGTGGGAGTTGATCCACTTCACGCCGGCCGCCCCGGCCAGGAACGACGGCATCGCCCGGAAGTCGCCGCCGTGCTCGGGCAGCTCGACGTAGACCTTCGGCGGCATCAACGCCTCGCCCCGCCCATGGGCGAGAAAGGCGGCCTCGACCGCGGTGACGGCGGCGTCCATGGTCAGCAACTGGCGCACCTGCCGCTGGGTGAGCACCAGAGTGGGGAGGGGATCGGCCATGGCGGCGGCCTAGCACGCCGTGGCCGCGGTCAGGGTTCGAGCCGCCGAAGCTCGGTCCGGAGAACCGGCGAGTGGCGGGGGGCGCGGACGCGACCCATGGTGGCGGGCCGTGCCGACGCGCCCCGCCGAATGGCAGCCCCAGGCCTCCGTCTACACCGCCTGGCCCCGCCTCGAGGACGCCTGGGGGCCGGAGCTCGGCCCCGCCCGCGGGGAGCTCGCCGCCCTGGCCCGGGAGATCGCCGCCCCCCGAGGGCGGAGAGCCGTCGCTCCGGAGGTCCTGGTGCTCGTCGGGGACCCGGCGGCCCGTCGCAGCGCCGAAGCCGCCTTCGACGGAGAGCCGGGAGTCACCCTCCTCGACGCCCCCTATGGGGACATCTGGCTCCGGGACATCGCGCCCCTGTTCCTCGGGACCGACGGGGATAAGGCGATCGCCTTCGGCTTCAACGGCTGGGGGGGCAAGTATGATCTCCCCGGGGACCAGGAGACCGCGGAGGCGGTCGCCGCGCATGCCCGGGTCCCCTGGCGCCGGCTGGACCTGGTGGCGGAAGGCGGCGCCCTCGAGGTGGATGGGGAAGGGACGCTGCTCACGACGCGCTCCTGCCTCCTCGGCCCGACTCGGAACCCGGGTCGGACGGCCGACGAGATAACGGGGATCTTGAGGTCCGGACTGGGCGTCGACCGAGTGGTCTGGCTCGACGGCAGCCTAACAAACGACCACACGGACGGTCACATCGACACCCTGGCGCGCTTTGCCGCCCCGGGCCGCGTCCTCCACATGCGGGCGACGGATCCGGGAGACCCGAACCGGGAGACACTCGAGGGGATCGCGCGTCAGCTGGGGGACGTCCGGGACGCGCAGGGCCGCCGGCTCGAGCTCATCCCGATCCCCTCCCCCGGGGCGGTGCCCGGTGGCGAAGACGGGTCGCTGCTCCCAGCGAGCTACCTCAATTTCCTGGTCACCAACCGGCGGGTGTTGGTCCCGACCTACGGCGTCGCCGCCGACGACGCGGCCATCGGCGCCATCGCCGAGGCCCTGCCCACCCACGAGGTGATCGGCCTCTCCGCCCGTGCCCTCTTGAGCGGCGGCGGCGCCTTCCA
>DAPKRP010000747.1:0-1916 GCA_031800515.1 Polyangiaceae bacterium LLY-WYZ-14_1
CTGTTCGTCCATCTGACGAGGCAAGGCTAGAGCGCCCGCATCCAATGGGTCCACGTTCCCGGGAGTCGCCGTCCGCCGGAGTGAGGACGCCGAAACGCAACGAGCCCTCGGCGGCGCCCCGTCCTGCTGGTCCCGGCCCGGCTCATCCCAGGTTCCACAGGTCCGGGTCGAAGGCCTGGAGCAGGGGGGAGGGGCGGCCTTCCGGGACGACGACCATCAGCGCCCGCATGGCTCGGGTCATGGCGACGTAGAGCGTGCGTCGTTCCCGGTCCGCCGCCTCGGCCCGGCCTTCCTCCGGGAGGTCCTTCGGCAGCGCGGGGAAGGGCCCGTCGAGGAAGCCGGCCAGGGCGACGATGGGGAACTCGAGCCCCTTGGCCGACTTCAGGGTCAGGACCTTGACCCCCGGGGCGGTCAGGTCGATCTCGCCGGGCTTTGCGTACTGGGCGGGCAGATCCCGGCCTCGGAGCGCTTCGGCGATGCGGCGCGCGGCCTCGTTGCTCGGGCAGAGCACGGCGGCGGAGCCCGTCGCGAGGCGGAGCTCCCGGGACGCGCCCCAGATGAAACGCACGAGGAGCTCCGCCTCGTCGGCCTCCGCCGCGACCTGCCGCGCCACGGGAAGGGGGCCGCCGTGGAAGGCCTCGTCGTCGAGCTCCTCGTCGAGGCCCCCTCCCCCGTGGACCAAGACCTGCCGAGCCGCCCGAGCGATCTCCCGGGTCGAGCGAAAGTTCCCCCGCAGGGTGCCGGTCCGCCCGGCGAAGCGCAGTCCCTCGTGGACGTCCGCCCAGCGGAAGGCCCCTCCGTAGATCGACTGGTTCGCGTCCGCGGTCAGGAAGAGGCGCTCGGGCCGGCGGCAGACCGCGACCAGGAGCCGCAGCGCCACCGGCTGAAGGTCCTGCGCCTCGTCGATGAGCACCGCATCGTAGGCGAGAGCGTCCGGGTGGGCCGCGGCGTAGGCCAGAGCCCGGTTCCGGACGTCTTCCCAGATCGCGAGCCCCCGCTCGTCGAGCAAGGCCCGCATCCGCTCCCGCAGGGCCCAGACCGCCCGCCGCTGCATGGCGCCGAGGGGCTCCCGCCGCCCGGGGCGGGGGGCCGCCAGGTACTCGTCCAGGCTCGTGATGCCCCGCCCTTCGATGACGCCGGTGACCTCCTCCCAGAGGTAGCTCGGTCCCAGACGGTCCAGGGTCCGCCGCTGGCTCGCGACCTCGAGGGCGTTTCCGTCGAGGACCGCCGTCTCCCGGCAGGCCTCCATCAGCGGTCGCCGCTCGCCCGCGGGCAGGAACGTCGGGCGCTCTCCCCCCGTCGCCTGCCGGTAGAGCCGCATCGCGACGGCATCCGCCGTCGACACCTCCACCGCCTGCCGGTCCTCCGGCGAGAGGAGCTGTCCCAGGAGCTGCTCGCTGACCCGGGTCAGCGCCCGGGTGTAGGTCGTGAAGAGCAGGCGAGGGGACGCCACCCCCGCCGCTCGAAGCGCGGCGAGGAACACCGGCACCCGGCGGAGCGCCACCGTGCTCTTCCCCGTGCCCGGCCCCCCCTTGAGGAGCGTCGGCCCCTTCGCGTTCACCGCCCAGCCGACGAAGCGCTCCTGGGCCGGCGAGAGCCGCAACAGAAACCCGAGGAGCCCCCCTTCCCGGTACCGAATCAGATCCTCCGCCCCGTCGACCACCAGGTCCGGCTGCGCCGCCGCCTCTTCCGGCGGCCGCCCGTAGAGCGCGTCCACCACCGCCTCGACGTGAGCCGGGGAGACCGGCGCCCCGAGCAGCTCTTCCTCCGTCCGCACCCTCAGCAACGCCCCCCAGCTCCCCTTCGGAATCCGAAGCCGCTCGAGCAGCGGCTCGTCGATGGGCCGGGGCAGCGCCGTCTTCGGGGGGGAGGTCTCCCGGATCCATCCCTCGGGCCCGACCGGTCGCGCCTCCCCC
>DAPKRP010000748.1:0-2131 GCA_031800515.1 Polyangiaceae bacterium LLY-WYZ-14_1
TCCTGATCGGAGGCATCTTCATCGTCCTCGGCCTGCTGCTCGGCTACGGAGCCGGGTCGATCATGAAGGACCGAAAGATCTACAACGTCGCGGTCCGGGACGGGGAAGACGTCTACGAGGCGGTCCGGAGCGCGACGGACACGATGAACGAGGCGAAACGCCATCTCGATGCCGCCGTGGAAGCCGCCAAGGGCAAGCCGGGCACCCCGCCGTCGGTCGACTACGAATCTCTGGAAAAGCTGCGGGCCCTCGAAAACCCGTTCACCGCCGACCAGTTTTCCCGGAAGAACTACAACCTGTTCAAGGCGGGAACCGTCGACCTGCTCTTCGACTACTTCAACAACACGAACCTCATCTTCGAAAAGGTCGAAAGCCTCGCCGCTTCCACCCTGCCCGAAGCCAAACGCGAACAGCTCAACGCCAGCGCGGCGGCGGCGAACAACATGGCGACCCGGCAGACCGGCTGCGTCCCGGACATCGTCGAGAACCGCTACATGTGTGGCCTGGTCTACATCGACTTCCCGGACCGGGAAGAAGGCGAATCGGTCTCGTCGACGGTCGAAGTCTCCCTCACCCCGGGGGCGCCCCAATCCTACGAAAAAGAGATCTTCGTCGGGCAGGACCTGGGGGACGACCCCTCGGACTACGTGATCCTGGTCAACACCCAGCGGTCCGTCGGCGTCCTCGGCCAACAGGCGAGCGATTTCGCCGAGTACAACCGGAAGTTGCTCGAGCTCAGCCAGCTCATGACCAAGACGGTCGAAGCCCAGGGGAACCTGGAAAGCGACCTCGGGGAGATCGCTGCCCTCACCGAGGTGTTCGCGATCTAGTACCCGGTGGGGTGCGTCCGGGCGGCTTCCGGGCCAACCTTGCTCGGTGAGCCAGCCCCACGACGACGGCCCGAAGGCCGAGCCTGACGGAGCCGTCGGGGTGGCGCCCAAGGGCGAGGGGGACACCCCGGCGCCGGACGCCTCCCCTGCTCCCCGCGAGGCGTCGCCGGCCACCCCGACCACCGCCGAAGAGGCCATCGCGTCCTTCGTGCGGCCCCTCGTCGAAGCCGACGGCGGTGGGGTCGAGCTCGATGCCGTCGAGGGCAGCCACGTCGTGGTGCGGTTGACCAAGCTCTGCGCCGGCTGCCCGGGGGCGCCCTACACCATCGACGGCGTCATCCGACCCGCCCTCGAGAGCGTCTTCGGCGACGGGCTGCGCCTCGAGGTGATCCGCCGCCCCTCCCTGCCCGGCACCCGTTAGTCGGCCGTCTCAGGGACCCGAGGGCCTTTCGTCTCGGTCGTCGGCGGGGGCGGCGTCGTCCGGCGGGTCCTCCGGCATGAACAGGCGCGTGCCGGAGCGGTCGCCGGTCAGGCGGTCGACGATGTCCGCGTTGGCGCCGAAGCGGTCCTGGTTCCGGTTGGTCACCGAGTCGACGACCCCCCGGTGGCGGCGCCGGCCGCGGCGGATCGTATTGGTCCGGAGCTGCTCGATGCGGTCGGCCACCCGAACCGACTCGTAGACCAGACAGTAAAACGAATAGAAGCGGCTCTCGTCCACCGCCCGGAGCCGGCTCGTGCCGTCGGACCATTCGAGCCAGGAGATGAAATCGTCCGAGTCCGGCTCGGGAGCGAAGCGATGGTTGGCATCGCCGTAGCGGCGCTCGAGGCCGTAGCCCATCTCGTCGAAGGACAGCCCGCCGAAGGCTTCCTTGTCGAAGGCCCGGTACCACTTCCAAAAGCGGCCCCGGATGAAGAAGTAGAAGTCCTGCACCTGGGCCCCGGGCTCGTGGATCCGGAGCATCGCCTCCTGATTCCCGTGGGTGTATTCGGGGCCGATGAACGATACGTCCCAGCCCGTCCGCTGGCCTTCGAAGGACAGCCACCCATCCCGGAGTCGTCGCTTCTGCGCCTCGATCTCCTGAAGGAGCCGGTCTTCTTCGACGATGCCCCGCACCTGGGCGAGCTCTTCCCGGAAGCCCTCCTCGATCTTCGCCTCGAAGACGCCGAGGAGCTCTTGCTTCCGCATGCCCCAGTGCAGCTCGCCGAGGGCGTCGGTGATGGGGCCTCCCCGGCGTCGGGCGGAGCTGCCCTCTCCTTCCTGCGCCCTGCCGGCCCCGGGGGCGCCGGAGCCCGCGAGGGCG
>DAPKRP010000749.1:0-3371 GCA_031800515.1 Polyangiaceae bacterium LLY-WYZ-14_1
GGAACCGCGGCCGTTTTCTTCCGGGACTTCTGCCCGGTCCCGCCCCCCCGAATCGAGCCGGTCCTTTTCAATCGAGGCGACATTCCAACCCTTCTCTTTCCCGGAGACTCGGCTCACCCTCAACCCCGGAGGCCGTGGCCCGGTCCCACCCGCTTGGTCCTTCTAGATGGCCGGTGGGTGGCAGCGTGACCCAACCAGGCCGCTCCCCCAGGAGAGAAATCCGGGACTCGACATCGGGTAGGTTTGTCGATAGATACGGCTCGCCGGGCGGCGGATTCGAGCGCATTCGGGTCCGCACGAGAGCCGCCGATGGCAAGGTCGACCAAAGACAAAGAGCTTTTCACCGCGTCGGAAGTTGCGCGGTTCTGCCAGGTGGATCTGAAGACGATCCACAACTGGTCGGACCGGGGTGAGATTCGACATTTCCGAACGCCAGGGAGGCATCTTCGGTTTCGTCGAAGCGACGTCCTCGATTTCCTGCGCCGGTACGGTTACCCGATTCCCGACGTCCTGGCTTCGGGAAAGCCCCGGGTTTCCGTGCTCTCGGAGCAGGCCGGCGACGCCGGGGGACGCAACGACGAGGCCCTCGACGCTCTGAGGGAACGCTTCGACGTGGACGGGCTGGGGCAGAGCGCGGCCTGCACCCTGATCCGGATCGGCGCCACCCCGCCGGACGTCGTCGTCCTGGACCACCCCGTGCCGGGCCTCACCCCGGAGGGTCTCGTCGAGGCGCTTCGCCAGGTGGAGACCACCCGCCACTGCCGAGTGGTGCTTCGGACGACCGGAGGGGACCCGGCGGCCGACCCTCCGGAGGACGAGGGCGGCGGGGTCGCGGCGGTCGTGCGCGAACCCGGAGCGGGCCCGCTGCTCCGGACCCTGGACGCCCTCCTCGGCCTCGACCGCTGAGGAGAGGGATTCTTCAACCACTTCTCGTCAGAGGGTCGGTCAACATGGCGTAGGCTCGGGCGGTGGCCGAGGATCCCAAAGACGACGAGCGCCCGCCGCCGTCCGGCAGCGCAGACCAAGCGACCGCGTCGGCGCTCGACGACCTGACCTGGGACGACCGAGGGCTTCTTCCCACGGTCGTTCAGGACCGGCACACGGGCGAGATCCGGATGGTCGCCTGGGCGAACCGGGCGGCGGTCGAGGCGACCCTGGCCACGGGCCAGGCGACCTTCTTCAGCCGCTCCCGACAAGCCCTCTGGCGGAAGGGGGAGACCAGCGGCCACACCCTGGACGTCGCGGAGATCTGGACCGACTGCGACCGGGACGTGCTCCTCTACCTGGCCGACCCCCACGGTCCCACCTGCCACCTCGGCACCCCGACCTGCTTTCAACACCCCCTCTCCCCGGGCGCCGAGGGGCGGGCCGCTCCCACCCTGCTCCGTCTGGAAGACACCCTCGAGGCGCGGAAGGCCGCGCCGAGAACCGGAAGCAGCTACACCCAGCGGCTCCTCGACGGCGGTGCCGAAGCCATCGGGGCCAAGCTTCGGGAAGAAGCGGGCGAGCTCTCCGACGCGCTTCGGTCCGAAACCGACGACCGGGTATGGGCCGAGGCGGCCGACCTCGCCTACCACGCTCTGGTGGGACTCGTCGGCCGGGGACTCGACCATCGCGGCGTGCTGGCGGAGCTCGCCCGCCGCTTCGGCCTGTCGGGCCTGGTGGAGAAGGCCCGCCGCCGCGCTCCGGTTTCTCGCTGAGACCCTGGGACCCTTGCTAGCGTGCACGGGTGACCGACGGCGCCCTCGCGCCTCGAGCCCCTTCAGAGGGTGTTGAGGAATCCCTCACGAGCCCTCGGAAGCGGGCTGCAGCCCTTCGCCGCCCCACCCTCCGCTCAACAATGCGCCAGCATTGTCTCGGTCGGCTGGAACGCCGCAGGACAACACCCCCCTCCCGATCCCCTCACGAGGGATTCCATGCTCGGCGCGGGCAGCCTCGCGCCCCGTCCCATTCCCCCGGTCCGCTTCAGGGCCGGGGATCCCGGAGCGGGATCGACCTGCTCGTCGGCGCCGCGGGCCTCGTGCTGGGGCTGACCGCCGCCGCCACCGCCGGGCCGACCGGGCGGGACCGCCAACCCGCGCCCAGCACCACGGTCGTCGATGGAGCGACCCCCGGCAGCCCCAGGCCGCCCCCGACGCGCGCGGCCTCTTCGACCGCCGCGACCATCTCGGACGACCCCGGTCGCCTTGACGCGGAGCAGGCCTGTCCTCCCGCGCCCAGCCGGAGTGTGCCGGCGGATCCCCCGGGCTGCAGGCCCCCGAGCCGCGCCGCCGGCGATTCCGACGAGGCCTGCCGCTGGCAGATGCCGGCCCCGAAGCTCGGAGACCCCTGGCGGATCTGGCGCAACACCCGGCGGAGCGCCCTCTGGGGGCGCCCCGGTCTGGTCGGGCTCGTGCTGCGGGTAGCCCGCGGCTATGCCCGCCTCTATCCCGGCGAGGCCGTCGTCGTCGGGGACCTGGATGCGCCGGGGCCCCGGCACGAGCTGCACCGGTCCGGGATCGACGTGGATCTGTACCTTCCCGGCGCGATGGCCGCCGACAACCTGCCCGGTGGCCGCGTCCGGGAGAACTACCTGCACCTCCCCGATTTCGCCGTCCGCGCCCTCCGGGGCCGTGTCGAGAGTCTGGCGAAGTTGGTCACGCACTGTAGCGACGGGCGCGCGACCATTCTCTACAACGACGACCGGGTACGGCGACGCTTGGACGCCTGGCTGACGCGCCACCAGCGACCTGGCTGGCGCGGCCCCGGCGAGGTGATGCGGCCCCACAACCGCTTGCACCGGTTCCACTTCCACGTCCGCGTCGAGCCACGCCTACCGGCGCCGGCGGGCGTCCAACCGGAGCCCGCCCCTCGTCGATGACCTCTACCCACGGAGGGCGGCGGCGCGGGCGTCCGCCTGCAGGGTCGACACCCGGTCGAGCCGGGCGAGAAGGCGTTCGATTCGCGCTTCCACGCGGTCGACGTCCCGGGCGGAGCGGTCCGCAGCGTCCCCGAGGATCTGCGCTTGGTCGTCGGCGATCCGCCCGGCCTGGGTCGCTCGGTCGATCCCGTGGGCCAAGAGGGCGTCAGCCGCCGTGCCCGCCGCCTGCACCCCGTCCGACGCGGCGGTGAGCATCGAGGATAGGCGGCCCGCTCCGGGGTCGGTACCGGTGACGGCGGCGGCGGACCGGCTGGCGACGGCACCGGTCTGGACCCCGGCGTTGACCCAGCCTGCGATCCGCTGGAGTCGGGCCGCCTGCTCCGTCTGGCGCCGCGCCTCGTGACGAGCCTGCCGCGCCGCCTGCCGGCTGGACGCCGCCGCGTCCTCGAGGACGTCCCGCTGGTCCTGAAGGCGGACGACGGCGGCGGCCGCCCGTGATTCGAGATCGCCC
>DAPKRP010000750.1:0-5947 GCA_031800515.1 Polyangiaceae bacterium LLY-WYZ-14_1
GGGCCAGATGCTCCCGATGCGTTTCGAGCGCGTCTGGGTCCGGGTAGGGCAACCAGCGACGCAGGAAATCCCGCGACGGCCCCTGAAGCACGGCGACGTAGAGCATCGGGGGCATTCGGTAGACCTCCCCCGCCTCCACCCGGGGAACGAGCCAACGCTCCCAGCGTTCGAGAAAGGCTTCCTCCTCCCGGCGCATGGCCTCCCGGTCCTCCGCGCGGAAGCCGGCGTCCTCGGCCCGGAACTGGAACAGCCCCCATCGGGGATGCTCGGCATACCAGCCGAGATAGGCGCGGACGACGCCCTCGATCACCCCCCGGGTGGTCGGCTCCTGGTCCCGCACCGCGTCGAGTCGGGCGTGGATCGCCCGCACCCCCTCCAGATAGAGGGTGGCGGCGATCGCCTCCTTTCCCTCGAAGTGGTGGTAGAGGCTTCCCGTACTGGCGCCGGAGCGCGCCCGGATGTCGCCGATGGTGGCGTCGAAGAGCCCCTTGTCGAGGAAGACCTCGAGGGCGGCGTCCAGGATGGCCCGTCGCCGCTCCTGGCTCGCCTCGGCGCGCCGGACCATCCCGCGGAAGATAGCATCCGTCCCGCTAGTCCCCTGGCGGAGTCGGGTCCGGGAGGCGCCCTTCGAGGATCCAGGCCGTGTTCCCGTGGGGGCCGGCCGCCGCGTCGAAGCCGCCGGCGTAGACCACCCGCCCCCGGTGCGCCGGGAAGGGAGAGACCACGATGGCGCGCATGCCCCGGAGCTCCCGACCAGCCGGGACCTCCCGTAGCGGCTGAGCGCGCCCCCAGGCCCAGGTGCGGTCCTCGTGGCGCACCAAGAAGTACGCGCCGTTGTGGGGCGGGGTGTCCCGCTCCGGGTGATTGACCCAGAGCCCGGCGAGATGGGCCGCCTCCCCGGTGTCCGGATGGACGACGGGGAGGAACTCGTTGTAGGCGATGAGCGTCGCCGACCCTCCGAGGGATCCCCAGGCGTCCAGGAAGAGCTGCTCGACGTCCAGGACGACCCGCGCCTCGTAGTCCCCGGAGTCCGTCGGGGTGATCTCGTCGACCACGCCGGGCTGTTCCCGGGCGGCCAGCAAACGCGAGGGCGCGGTGAGATCGTCCCCCGGCGGAGCGACGGGCGTCAGACCCCGAAGGCCCCGGCTGATCCCCCGGGGGTCGAGGGCCGGCCACGTCCAGACCCGGCGCCAACGCTCCTGCCCCGGCGCGAGGCGCCCATCCCGGCGACGAAAGAGGCCCCCGCCGTCGACCTCCGGGCTGACCCCTGCGCTCGCGTGGAGGACCCCGTCGACGACGGTCATGGCGTGGATGCGGCCCGGGCGGTCGGCGAGCTCCGGCTCCGGGTCGAAGCGAAGGTGGCCAGGGGCTTCCGGGTCATAGCCGCCCCGGTAGATGCGACCGGAGGCGGTGCCGATGAAGACGTGGTCTACGCCGGTGATCGCGTCCCGGTGGACCGCGAGAGAGCGGACCCCCGGGCGGGCCGGTCCCCCGTCGATGCGGGGCACCGCCGCGTCGACGACCACCCGGTTCCAGACCCCCGCCGCGTCGTCCCGAACCCAGACCGTGTGGCGGCGCTCCGGCAGGAACTCCCCGACCCCGGCGACCAGCAGGGCGACGGGGGCTTCCAGCGGCGTGCCGTCCCGGGCGGTCCCGAACCGGAGGACACCCAGGGACTCGCTTCGGAGGGCGCCCGTGCCAAAGCGACCGTCGACGCGCCAGGGGGCGTCCGGGCCATCCTTGACCAGCACCTGGGCGCCGATGGGCGCGCGGTCCCCGGACCGGTCGAGGTTCCAGGTACCCAAGGTGGCGTAGATGGACCCCTCGTGAACGACGAGGTCGACGATCTCCGTGCCGTCGGTGGGGGCGCCTTCCGGGTCGGGGGTGCCGCCGACGAAAGACCGCCGCCAGGTCAGGTCCGTCCAGTCCGGCCGGGGGCCGCCGGCGAAGCAGTCGGTCAGGAAGCGTGCGACGGACGGGGTGACCAGGGTGTCCCCGGGCTGACCGAGGCGAGCGTTGACCTCCGCGTGGGTGAGCTCGGGGACCCGGAGAAGGGACGCCCGGACCCCCGCATCGACCAGCGTGCGCACGTAGCGCGCGTTGATCTCCGTGCGGAAGGGGCTGCCCCGGGTGACCACCAGATGGTCTGGGTGGGGTCGGTCTTCCCGGACCTGGTCGATGGGGCTCGCCTCCAACCAGAGGGCGGGGTCATCCGTGAAGGCGTTGACGTACAGGGGGCTTGCGTTGACCCCGAGGAAGGTGGGCGGGTCGACCATCGCCGTGTCGAGCACGACCGTACAGGCGAGGTCGTCCAGGCCATGGCCGCGATCGCCGAGAAAGCGAGGGTCGGTGCTGACCGTCGCGACCAGATTCGCGCCGGCGCTGAAGCCGACGAGGGCGATGCTCCGGGGGTCGAGGCAGAGCTCGTCCGCGTGGTCCAGCAGCCAGGATACCCCTTGGGCGACATCCTCTGCGTGGGTCGGATAGGTGACGCGGTCCGGGTCGAGGATGGTCACGTCCTCCGGGGACAAGCGGTAGTTCAGGGTGGCGAAGGCCCAGCCCCGGTCGTGGGCGAAGGCCACCTTCTCGCCGACGTTCCGCTTGTCTCCGGTGCGCCAGCCGCCCCCGTGGACATAGACGAAGACGGGTAAGGGCGCCGTGACCGTCGTTCCCAGCGGCAGCTCGGGAAAGGTCAGGTCCAGGGAGACCCGATGTGGGTCGACGACGCCCTCCGGCAGGACCTCGTAGTAGACCTGGTTCAGGCGGTCGCCGGGAGGTCGGCATCGTCGGGGGCCGTCCCCGTCGCCGTCGTCCCCGTCGCCGTCGTCTCCCGGCCCTGTTCCGCCGTCCGCCGTTCCGGGGTCGTCCGGCACTTCCGAGCCCGGAGAACCGTCGCCGTCGCCGTCGCCCGGCGAGGCGCAGGCGACCACCGGCAGGGCGGTCAGCACGAGCCCCAGGAGGCGGGGGGACGACCAAGGGGACCGGTGGAAGGCAGGCGTCCTGGTCATGGGGTTCGGCGAAGCACGGTCCGGGCCAGGCGCACCCGTCCCGTGGCGGCGCCGGTCCGGGCGCCCTGCGTTCCCCGAGCGGGGCGCCATGACGGCGCGTCTGAGACGGACCGCTGAGGTCCCGAGCGCTCACCCGAGGGTGCGGTTCAGGTTGAAGGCGGCGGAGATGAGACCGAGGTGGGTGAAGGCCTGGGGGTAGTTGCCGAGGGCCTCGCCGCGGCTGCCCGTCTCTTCGGCGAACAGGCCTAGGGGATTCGCGTAGGCGAGCATCCGCTCGAAGATGGTGCGCCCCTGTTCCAGGTAGTGATGCTCATAGCGGCCTGCCCGGGTCAGCGCTTCCACCAGCCAATAGGTGCAGATGTTGAAGGTGCCCTCGTCCCCTTCGATCCCGTCCGGGGTGAGCCGCACGTCGTAGCGGTAGACCAGGCTGTCGGAGACCAGCCCTCCCTGGTCCGGGCGCGCCATGATGGCGCGGATCGTCGACAGCATCCGGGGGTCCGTCGGCGCCATGAAGAAGGTCAGCGGCATCATCAGCACCGACGCGTCGAGGGCGTCGGAGCCGAAGGCCTGGACGAAGGCCTGGCGTTTCTCGTCGTAGCCGCGTTCCTGGATGGCCTCGTAGATGGCGTCCCGGGCGCGGCGCCAGCGAGACCGGTCGCAGGGGAAGGACCGCTTCTCCGCCAGGCGGATGCCTCGGTCGACGGCCACCCAGCACATGAGCTTCGAATAGACGAAGTGCTGGGAGCCGTTCCGAACCTCCCAGATGCCGTCGTCTTCCCGGTCCCAGTTGTCGACGACCCAATCGACGTACTTCCGCAGGGTGCGCCAGGTGTCGTAGCCGAGGGGCGCGCCGTATTTGTTCACCAGGTAGGCGGCGTCCATCAGCTCGCCGTAGATGTCCAGCTGGAGCTGGCCGTGGGCGTGATTGCCGATGCGGACAGGCCGGGAGCCGCGGTAGCCCTCCAGATGAGGCAGCTCCTCTTCCGTGAGCTCCCGCCGGCCGTCGATGCCGTACATGATCTGCAGGTAGCCGTCCGGACCGTGGTCGTCGGCGCACAAACGGGATAGATAGCCCATGAAGGCCTCCGCTTCGGCCGTGAAGCCCAGGCGGATGAACGCGTACACGGTGAAGGCGGCGTCCCGGATCCAGGTGTACCGATAATCCCAGTTGCGACCGCCCCCGAGCCTCTCCGGCAGGCTCGTCGTCGGGGCGGCGACGATGGCGCCCGTCGGTTCGAAGGTCAGCAGCTTGAGCGCCAGGGCCGACCGGTGGACGACCTCGAGCCAGCGCCCCTCGTAGGTGCACTGGGCGATCCAGCGCCGCCAGTATTGGATCGTCGATCGAAGCAGCCGGTCGCCGTCCGCCTCGCCGATGCGGAGGTGGCTGCCGTCGTCCGCGTCGTCGATGTCCCCAAAGACGAACGTCGCCGACTGACCCGCGACGAGCTCGAAGGTGGCGTCGACCCCACCCCGGTCGTTGCCTTCGAGATCGATGGGGGAGTAGAGCGCGCAGGCGCCTCCCGGGTACGTGAAGCGGGCGAGCCCCCCATCCACCCGGAGCTCGTGGCGTGCCCGGGCGTAATCGAAGGCCGGCTGGCAGTGCAAACGCAGGGTCACGGATCCCCGCTGCACCGTGACCCGTCGGACGATGCGATGGCCGTGGCCTTCCCCGTGCTGGCTGCGGTCGACGCCGACGGGCATGAAATCGATGAGCTCCGCCGCGCCGTGGTGGTCGAGGAAGCGGGTCACGAGCACGTTCGTGTCGGGCCAGTAGAGCTGGCGGCAGGTCGCTTCCGCGCTGGTCGGGGCGATCTGGAACCGCCCCCCCTTGGAGTCGTCCAGGATGGCGGCGAACACGCTCGGCGAGTCGAAGTGGGGTAGGCAGAGCCAGTCGATGGCCCCGTCGGCGCCGACGAGGGCGGCCGTGTGCATGTCCCCGATGAGCCCGTAGCTCTCGATCGGTCGATATCCCATGGAACCCCAACCCTTGGACCGATCCGCGGGCGACGCCACGTCGCGGACCCCGTCCCACGGTACCGTCCCGGCGCGCTGGCGACGTCGGTCGCCGGGGGGAGCCCGGCTCAGCCCCCCAGGCGACAGGGGTGGTTTGGGTCGCTTGGCTCGAGCTGGACCGTGGCGTGGCCGATCCGGAAGCGTTCCGCGAGCTCCCGGTCGAGCCGGGTGAGGAACTCGGGAGGCTCTTCCGGCCAGGGCAGCACCAGATGGGCGGTGAGCGCCGTCTCCGTCGTCGAGAGCGCCCAGATGTGGAGGTCGTGCACCTCGCAGACCCCCGGAAGCTCCGCCAGGTAGCGACGGACGGCTTCCGGGTCGACGTGGTCCGGCACCGCATCGAGGGCGAGGTTGGCAGCGTCCCGGAGCAGCTCCCAGGTGCTGAACAGCACGAAGCCCGAGACGACCAGGCTGGTGGTGGGGTCGACCCAGCTCGCCGCCGTCGCCCAGACGATGAGGCCGGAGACCAACACCCCGAGGGAGATCGCGGCGTCGACGGCCAGGTGGAGGAAGGCGGCCCGGACGTTGACGTCCTGCCGATTGCCCCGGAAGAAGAGCGCCGCCGAGAGTCCGTTGACGACGACCCCCGCCGCGGCGACGGCGACGACCGTCGGGCCGTCGACGGGAGCGGGGCTGCGGATCCGCCCCACCGCCTCCCAGGCCACCGCCCCGATGGCGGAGAGCAGCAGCACCGCGTTGGCGAGGGCGGCGAGGACGGTCGCTCGCCGCATCCCGTAGGTGCGCCGCATGGACGGCTTGCGACGCGCCAGCGCCATCGCCCCCCAGGCGAGCACCAAGCCGAAGACGTCGCTCACGTTGTGGGCGGCGTCCGCCAGGAGCGCGACGCTGCCCGACAGCAACCCGAAGACGACCTCGACGACGATGAAGCCGACGTTGAGGGCGGTGCCGATGAGAAAGGCACGCTGGGT
>DAPKRP010000751.1:0-2011 GCA_031800515.1 Polyangiaceae bacterium LLY-WYZ-14_1
CCAGCGGACCCGTCACGCCGACGAAGTCGAGCTCGATGCCGTCGACGGTGACGTCGTTCTCGGCGCTCCCCGCGCGGACGAGGTCCCCGGTCCACGCCCCGCCGGCCACGACCCGGTAGGATGCCACGTCGTCCCCGGCCCCGATGAGGCCCACGGGATCCCCGGCGAGGGCGCCCCGCTGGTCGTCGACGCCCTCGACGAGCACGTCTCGGAAGCACACCCCGGCGCCACCACGGCAGAGATCGGAGTCCGGGTCGAAGCCGTCGCCGCCGTCGTAGAACAGCCCAACCCGCTCGTTCTGAAGAAAGTCGACCCCGTTCAGCTCGACGTTTTCCGTGGTGTCGATGAGCTGAAGGCCGTCGCCGGCTTCCAGGACTTGGAGCCCGCTGCCGCCGATGGTGGTGCGTCGTCGGATCGTGTCTCGGACGACGAGGCCGCCGGAGAGGGCGACCTCTCCGGCTTCTTGGAACATCATCGCCGTCAGCCCGTTGCCGGCGAGCTCACCACCCTCGATGCGGATGCGGTCGGCGCTGAGGGCCCAATACCCGCCGTCCCGGGCATCCCGAATGGCGAGGCCCTGGTGCGTGTTCGCCGCGCCCACCTGATAGATCCCGTAGCCCTCGGCGCGTTCGACCGTCAGACCCAGGGTTTCGATGTCGCCAGGACGGTCCGAAGAGGCCTCCAGCAACCCGAAGGCCGGCGCGGCGCGGAAGCCCTGGTAGACGTCGGACACCTCGACGGATTCGAGCGCGGCGGAGGGGCCCGACACGTAGAGGCCGGCGCCGTGGATCTCCCGTACGCCGCCCCCTCGCCAGTCGACCGTGGCGTCGGCTGAGCCGACGAGCACGGCGCCGAACTCCCCGTAGCGCTCGATCTGCAGGTCCCGGGCGGTGAAGGCGTCGAAGCGGTCCGCGAACAAACCCGTCGTGGTGAGCACGGTCCGCTCTCGGCCGCAGTCGCAGGTCACGACGTAGGGGCCACAGCTGCCGTCTTCGCAGGAGGCCTCCCGAGAGGTGCCGTGGGTGCAGGCCTCGCCGACGGAGCTGCAGTCGTCGAGGGGCCCGGTGACCGCGACCGGCACGACGTCGACGAACAGTGGATCGGCCGCCACCGTCGCGCCGTCGGGTCCCGAGCCCCGGAGCGTGACGGTGTCGAGCTCGACCGTCGTGACGCCGTCGATGAGCAAGCCGATGCCCCAGTCGTGCTCGATGCGGACGCGTTCGAGGCGAATGGCCTCCGCCTCCTGAGCCAGCACCGCGAAGCGGGCGCGGCCGGTGACGACCGCGTCCCGAAGGACGGCGATCCCGCCGCCTCCGGCCCCGCCGAGCTCGACGGCGGCCCGCGCCCCCTCTGAGCCCTGGAAGACCACCGGAGCGTTGCGAGAGCCCTCCACGGTGACACCCGGGGGGACCGTCACCGGGCCGGTCACCGTGCAGCCCTCGAGCCCGAGCACGTCCCCGGCTTCGGCGGCTTCGATCGCCCCGACCGGGTCTGCGACGCCGCACCCGTCGTCGTTGCCGCATCCAAGCGCGCCCGCGGCGACCCACAGCCCCACGAGGCCGACGCCCAGCGACTGATGGTTCATCGAATCACCCCTATCACGGCGGAAGGTAGCACGCGGCGAGGCGCGGCTGCGCCGCGGGTGTGCATTCCCCCCAAGCGAGCCCTTCGCCCTCGGTCGTCCCGCTCCGAGCGCCACTCGTTCGGGGCATCGGGACACTCCGGAATTCCATTACCCGACTTGCTGATGCTAACGGGTCGGAGCTCCCGGAGGACGGCCCCTCGATGGGCGACGTCGAACGCGGCATCCTCGGCCAGAAGACGCCGCACGGCCTGGCGCGCTCGGGAATCGGGTCTTGTTTCGGAACGAGACCCAGTCAGGACATCGTCGATGGGGGCCTGGGCGGCTTTGGGCATCAGGCCCAGCGAGTTGCCGGTGAAATAGAGATTGGGTTGGCCGTCGGTGTGCAGCGGGAAGTGAAACTGCTGGCGGAAGTCGGCCAGGGGGTCG
>DAPKRP010000752.1:0-1611 GCA_031800515.1 Polyangiaceae bacterium LLY-WYZ-14_1
CCCCCGATCACCAACAGGTCGACCTCCAGGGGGTCCGGGGACGCGGGCTCCGTGATCGCCCGCCACATGGACGCTCGGGTGGGCACCGGTGAGACTATGGGCCGGAACGCGCCGGACGGCAGGCTGGACCGGGGCACGAAGGACGCGGAAAGCCCCTCAGGACGGCCCCGGGGCTCCGTTCGATGGAGGCTCCGTGTCTGCGCCCGCCGAGCTCGCCGACGACGTCCTGGTCCCCGACGACGGTCCCGAACCCTCCCCGGTCGTCCTGGTGGTGGAGGACGACGAAGCGCTCCAGCGCGCCTTCGTCATCCTGCTCCAGCGGGCGGGCTTCGAGGTGATCCACACGGCTTCCGGGCGAGAAGCCATGCAGCTTCTGCATCGCCGCCCGGAGGTCGTCGTCTGCGACTACATGCTGCCGGACGCGGACGGGCTCCAGATCCTGGCCACCGCCCGGAGCGTCGCGCCGGAGGCCGAGTTCATCCTGGCCACAGCCTTCGGCAGCCTGGACGTCGCCGTCCGAGCCCTCCAGCTCGGGGCGAGCGACTTCCTCACCAAGCCCCTGCCCAACATGGAGCTGCTCGTCGACCGGGTCCGCCGGGGGATGGAGCGGGTTCGGCTGCGGCGGGAGGTGGACCGCAAGAGCAGGAGCCTGGAAAAGGCGAACGCCGAGCTCGCCGTCCTCGCCGAGACCAACCAGCGGCGCTACCTCGGCCTGACCCAGATGCTGAGCGGCATCCTGGACCTCTACGACCCCGCCCTCGGCGGTCACAGCCGGCGGGTCGGGGCCCTCGCCGGGGACGTGGCCCGGGAGCTCGCGCTCCCGGATGCCGAGGTGCGACAGGTCGAGGTCGCCGGCCTGCTCCACGACGTGGGCTACCTCGCCCTCCCCCCGGGCCGGGGCCGGACCGACGGGGATGAGCTGGTCGGGGACCACCGGGCGCTGCTGCAGGACCACCCGGTTCTCGGCGAGGCCCTGCTCCGGAGCATGGACGAAGACGCGGCCCGCATCGTGCGTCACCACCACGAGCGCTTCGACGGGGCGGGGCGACCGGACCGGTTGGTCCGGGACCAGATCCCCTACGGCGCCCGCATCGTCGCCGTCTGCGAGTTCTTCGACGAGGCGACCACCTGGCCGGAGCCTGGAACCGAAGACCCGGTCGCCCTGGCCGTCGAAGAGGTCCGGCGGGGTCGCGGCCATGCCTTCGACCCCGGGGTGGCGGAGGCCTTCTTAGCCGTCTTCCGTCGGCGCACGGAAAAGCGTCAGGTCGTCGTCGAGTGCCAGGTGGGCGACCTGCGTGCCGGGATGGTGCTGGCGAAGCCCGTCTATTCGTCCACCGGGCTCCTGCTGCTCCAGGAACACCAAGAGCTCACCGACGACGACGTCGCTCGGATCCGAAGCTTCCACCGGCGGCAACCGGTGACCGCCCAGGTGTTCGTGTTCCGCGAGGTCGGCTGACGGCGTCGGCGGACCCCTCGGCGGACCGGCGGATTGCGCTGGCCCCTGCCCGGGCCCAGGTAGCCCTTGTGTTCGGCTGGCTCCTACTCGCCTTCACCGTCGTGCCGCTGGTGGAGCTCTACCTGCTGCTTCAGGTGGGGAAGTTCCTCGGCGTG
>DAPKRP010000753.1:0-2454 GCA_031800515.1 Polyangiaceae bacterium LLY-WYZ-14_1
ATCGACAAGGTCGTGAAGGAGGCCCGCCTCGCAGCGTGAGCGGACTGCCGGCTGGCACCTCAAGACTGCGGGCCCCCGCGCTGGACCGAAGCGCCCAAAGTCGGCCATTTTGTCATGCTTCTCTTGGAGCAAGACTCCTAGCCTTGGGCTAGCCTGATCTGGTCGAGCCTGATCCGGTCGAACCTGGATGTCCCGACACCGGATGAGCAGAATGCGGGCCGGCGGCCTCCCATCCCATCCCTCTCGTCTACCTCCAATCTGTCCATATGTTTAGGCCGAACTTCCAGGATAGCGCAGGCCTAAGACAGCGTTTCGTCGCTCGATTCTCGGAATGGCTTCGTCCGCCCTGCGAAGTGGAGCGAGGCGAGCGGTGCGAGCCGGTTCGGGCAGGCAGGGGCGAGATGAGCCCGCTCAGACGATCCCAGGTGTCGGGTCCGGCACTAGGTCCGAAACAAGCGTTCCGGCCAACCGAGATGCGCGGCATGGCTTGGTAGGCGGCGGTCATCAACGGAAGGCGACCGTCGTCGATCCCGTGCCCGGGGGCGAGTTTCTCGGCTGTCGTTCGGCACCCTCCTTTCGGGCGGATTCTTCAGGGTCGCGCTTGGACCCGCAGGACGACGAAGCTACTCGACAACCTATGTTGCTTAGGCGAAACGTAGGAAGGTCCTTTGCCACGGATTCCAGGCGAGAAGCCGGTCGATCAGCCTGCGTCCGCTTCGGACGATCTGCGCCGGCACCATGACGAACGCCTGGGGGAAGGTCCGGAAGTCCATCCGGATGACCGCCTCGCGATCCTGCTCGTGACGTGCCCTCCAGCGCGGGCTGATCGGGATGTGCAGTCCCACCCAAGCTTCGATGGACCACGCCAGGGAGGCCATCACCATGTAGGCCCGTTTGCGAGGAGCGTGTTGACCGGAGCGTGCAGCGCTCGGATGCCGGTCTCGAGCTGCTGGATCAGGTTCTCTTGGTTGCAGCGGGCACGCGCCTCGTGAACGACTTGATGGGGCTCCATGTCCCCAGTCGTTGGTGATGTAGAGGTGATATCGGACCTCGTCGAACAGCGCGTGCGCCCCTTTGGCGACGGTCGGCGAGCTTCAAACCACGGTCGACCTCCTCGAGGCGCTCCACCGCGGGCTCGCCTCGACCGTTCTGTCGGAACGACCGGGAGATGCTCTTGCGATCGGTCGATGGTCTCGGTGCCGCCCCGGGGCCGGGCGCCGGACCGTGGCCCCGGTGCCGCCCCGACGCCGTCCGCCGGGCGGACGTGCCGGCTCAGCTCTTGCCGAGGAGCTTGGCCACGAGCCCGCCCAGTCCTCCGGCGGACCTGGCCTTGGACTGACGGGTCCGGGCGAGGCGCACCAGCCGCTGCGCGTCGACGTCCTTGGGGTCCCACTCGAGGCAACGGTTGAGCCACGCGATCGCCCGTCGGAGGTCGCCCTGCTCGAACGCGATGGTGCCGAGATACCGGTAGGCCTCCGGGAGGTTCTCCTGCTGGGCGAGGGCCTGCTGGAGCTCGCTCTGGGCGACGGCTGCGGCGGCTCCGCTTCCGCGACCGAGCCGGTACCGAGCCCAGGCGAGGTGGGTCCGGATGAGCGCGTCGTCCGGGTTCAGCCGGGACGCCTCCGCGAGGTGGGCCTCGGCCTCGGGCCAGCGCTTGCGCCCGAGGTCGGTGAGGCCTGCGTCGACCATCGACTCCGCTCGGAGGATGGCGTCGACGTTCGTGCTCAGCCCGGACGCCCGACGGTCCAGGAAGACCTGGTGCTCGGCGCGGGCCTCCGGATCCGAGAGACACTCGTAGGCGGTCCCCACCCGCTTGAAGATGGCGTCGATCTTCACGAAGTCGGAGGGCCCCAGACCGGAGCCGGCGAAGGCGTCCACGTGCCACTTCTTGGCCAGCTCGACGTAGCGCGCCTTGATCTCGTCGGGACTCGCGTCGCGCTCGACCCCGAGCACGGCGAAATGGTCGGGGTTGTCGACGAGGGCGTGGG
Source organism: Polyangiaceae bacterium LLY-WYZ-14_1 (assembly GCA_031800515.1). GTDB lineage: Bacteria > Myxococcota_A > Polyangia > Polyangiales > DAPKRP01 > DAPKRP01. The sequence continues at coordinate 1,989 of DAPKRP010000753.1, forward strand.
CGCGTGCGATCGCGGCGCGGCGGGCACCGACCTCGTCGTTGGTGGGAGAACGGGCCATGCCGGCGACGATGGACGAACCGCCACCTCGGATCCAACCTCGGCCTCGCGTCCGTGCCGTCCGGACCTCCAAGGACGCCAATCCCGCGCCCCCGGACAGGATGGCTTGCCCGCGTCGACTCGGCGGGGCCCCCGGGGGCATCGTGCCGCGTGACCGGGGTGGCGCGAGGCCCGCGCGCGGGCGACGTCCTCGACGATCGGTGGCGACTTCGGGGCCCGGTGCCCGCGGGGGGTCGAGCCCTAGGAGCCCGTTGATCTGGAGTCGCAGATGTCTGGCGGCCGGTCTTTCCGTGGAACGCCCCGACCGGCTGACGCCTCTCGTCGGTCGCGTATGGCCCGATACGCTCTCCTCCTCGTCGAGACGTTCCACGAAAAGCCTGGCTCGCCAGCCACGCACGCCTCCAAATCA
>DAPKRP010000754.1:0-1703 GCA_031800515.1 Polyangiaceae bacterium LLY-WYZ-14_1
GGCCGGATGCTGGTCCCCCGGCGCCCGACCCACGCCCGCCGCTTCGACCGGGTCCGGGCGCTCTGGGGTCTGGGAGGCGCGCTCCTCGGGGGGCTTCTCGGGGCGGTGCTCCTCGGCTCCGCGGCGGAGATGATGGGCCTGGGCGAGGCGGGACGGCTCCCGGATCTGCTGCTCGACCCCGTCGCCTGGGCCGCGATCCTCGGGGCGTTGCTCCTGGGTACCTTGCTCTGCCTCGCCGGTCTCGCCCTGAGCGAGCCCCACGGCGTCGCGGAGGTTCGCCGGGAGCAACGGGAGGAGGCCGCCGTCGACAGCCCGCCCCCGGGGGAGGTCTCCCTGGACCTCGTCGTGCCCGACGCGGAATCGAGCCGGGTCCGGGGAACGCTGGTCCGAGCCGGCGCCGCCGAGGTCCGACGCGCCGCCCTCCCGGAGCAGCCCCCCGCGCGGGGCTAGGCTAGTACCTCTCCCCGGAAGCTCGAACCGGGTTAGCGCCGGTCCCGAACGCCGCTCGTTGCGTCGTGTTCGGATCCTTGCTGGGGGGGAGCTTCGGCCGCACATCCCCGGCCATGAGCGACGCCTACGACGCGGTCCTACTGGTCTCCTTCGGCGGCCCGGAACGGCCGGAGGACGTGCTGCCCTTCCTCGAGAACGTCGTCCGGGGCCGCAACGTCCCAAGGGAGCGGCTCGTCGCCGTCGCCGAGCACTACCACCACCTCGGGGGCAAGAGCCCGATCAACGACCAAAACCGGGCGTTGATCGCCGCCCTCCGCGCCGAGCTCGACGCCCGGGGCCCCCGGCTTCCCATCTACTGGGGCAACCGCAACTGGCACCCCATGCTGACGGATACCCTCGCCGAGATGAAGGCGGACGGCATCCGGCGCGCCCTCGCCTTCGTCACCTCGGCCTTCTCGAGCTACTCCGGCTGCCGCCAGTACCGGGAGGACATCGCCCGGGCCCAGGAGGCGGTCGGTCCGGGGGCGCCGCATGTCGACAAGCTGCGGGTCTACTTCAACCATCCTGGGTTCATCGAACCGATGGTCGTCCGGGTCCGGGAGGCCCTGAGCCGCTTCCCGGAGGCGGATCGTCCCGCGGTGCCCATCGCCTTCACCGCCCACTCCATTCCCCGGTCGATGGCGGAAGGCTCCCGCTACGAGGAACAGCTCCGGGAGGCCTGCCGCCTCGTCGCCGCGGGCGCCGGGGCCGACGACCGTTGGGAGCTCGTCTGGCAGAGCCGGAGCGGCCCGCCCCAGATCCCCTGGCTCGAACCGGACATCGGCGACCACCTCCGGTCCCTCGCCGACGCGGGAACCGCCAAGGGCGTGGTGGTCGCGCCCATCGGCTTCATCAGCGACCACGTGGAGGTCGTCTGGGACCTGGACCACGAAGCCCAGGAGATCGCCGACGAGGTTGGCCTTCCGATGAGGCGAGCCGCCACCGTCGGCACCGACCCGGCATTCGTCGCCATGGTCCGGGAGCTCATCGTCGAGCGCCTCCCGGAGAGCCAACGCCGTGCCCTCGGACTGCCCGCGGAGGTCGAACGCCGGGCCGTGGGCCGCCTCGGACCGAACCACGACGTGTGCCCACCGGACTGCTGCAAGTACGAGCCGCGACGGCCGCGCCCCGCCGCGGGGTGACCCCGCACACCCGCCCGGGTGCATCCCCCCCGAAACCGGTCCAGAGGGTAACCGCCGTGTCCGAGTCGTCCC
>DAPKRP010000755.1:0-2985 GCA_031800515.1 Polyangiaceae bacterium LLY-WYZ-14_1
GCGGCAGCCATCGCCTGGGCGGTGCTGTTGACGCTCTTCGGGCTGGACCGGCTGGTGCTCCATCCGGCCCTGGCGCAGGCGGTCGAGGGCGATCCCGCCCCCTGGCTCGAGGGCCTGCTCTCCGCCGTTGGCTACAGCGCCGCCCAGGTGCTGCCCGCCTACGAGAACGTCGCGACCCGGCTCAACGTCGTGCTGGTCCCGGTGGCGCTCTTGTTCACCCTGGGCGCGCCCCGGCTCGGGATGGATCGCTTCTTCGACCGACACGTCGGCGAGGCCCGTCCGGAGGTGCTGGGCTTCCTCCGCATCGTCACCGGCACCGTCCTCTTCTTCCACGTCATCGTCGAAGACATCGCGGGCGCTGCCTACTACCCGGCGAGCCTGGTCCAGCACCACGGCTTCTTCGGCCTGCTGAACGCGATCCCGGGGGTGAGCGGTCTGTTCCTCAGCCCGCCCTTCATGGCGGCCTTCGAGTGGGTCGCCCTCGGCGCCGCGGCCCTGGCGGCGGTCGGTCTCGGAAGCCGGGTGACCGTGCCCCTGGCGGCGGCGACCTACTTCGTCTGCGCCGCGATCATCCGCCAGCCGTCCTGGTCGTTCCACCTCGGGCTCATCCCCTGGTACGGGATGGCGGTCCTGGTGTTCTTCCGCTCCGGGGACGCCCTGTCGCTGGATTCCTGGCTCGCCCGTCGCTTCCGCGGCCAGGACGCCTCGAGGGAGCCCAGCCGAAGCCGCCTGCGCCTCTACGGCTGGGGACGCTTCTCCTGGGTGGCGGTCCTCACGCTGCCCTACTTCTTCGCCGGGCTCTCGAAGCTGAGCGACGGCGGGCTCCTCTGGGGCTCCCCGAACAACATGAGGAACATCCTCTACACCTGCTCCCTGAACGACATGAACCTGGACTTCGACCTGGGGCTGACCCTGGGCTTCCTTCCCGACGCCTTCTACGGGTTCCTCGGGGTGGCCGCGGTCTACGGGGAGGTCGCGATGGTGCTGACCCTCTTCACCTGGTGGGGGCGGCTCATCTTCCCGGGGATGATGTTCTTCATGCACGCGGGGATCATGGTCACGCAGAACATCCTGTTCTGGGACCTGATGGTGATGCTCGCGGCGGTCTACGCGATGGCCTATTGGGACCGGGACGGAGGCCCCTGGGACCTGCGCTGGCTCTGGCAGCGCCTCACCCGACGAGTCCGGCCGGAGGAAGCCCGAAAGACGGCGATCCGGTCGACCGGGCCCTCCCGTCCGCCGAAGGGCCTCCTCGCCTTCGCTGGCGTCGCGGTGTTCTGCTGGATCTTCGCGATCGAGTTCTTCCCCTTGACCGCGATGCAGATGTTCTCCCGCCCCCGGAACCCGCCGGGGCTGGTTCGCTACTATCACCTGTACGCCGAGCACGAGGACGGCCGCCGGGTTCGGGCGAAGCCCGACGACGTCCTTCCCGCCCTCCGCGCACCGCGCTTCCGGCGGGCCTACAAGCTCTGCTTCGTCCCGAAGAAGCAGCACATCTGCGACGACACCCTGGGTCGACTGGTCATGCTCCACAACGCCGACGCCGCCCCGGGGGAGGCCATCGTCGCCTACGAGGTCGAGCGGCGGGAGTGGGACTTCCTCGCCGCCCCGAACGACCCGAGCTACGGCGAGACCGTCGCCACCCATCGCTTCCCGGCGGAGCGGGCCCCGGACCAGGAGGGGCTGGCGGTAGGTCCCGGACGGAAGTAAGGCAGCGGTTTCTCCGCGCCGGATGAACCGGGGGCGGAGCCGCGACCTTCTTCCCGATGGCCCGAATCGCGTACTTCGTCCATGGACGGGGGCGCGGGCACGCGGTGCGCAGCCGCGCCGTCCTCGCCCGCCTCGACGCGGAAGGGCACCAGGTCCAGCTGTACGGTGGCGGGGCCTCCGTCTCCCTCCTCGGCGACCGGCCGGACTTCACCGCCGTGCCGATGACCGCGCCGGGCCCGGGGCTCCTCCCCGCCCTCGCCGCACGCCTCCCGGCGGACCTCCGACGGCTCCGAGCTTTCCGGCCGGCGGTCGTGGTCAGCGACTCGGACCTGAGCTCGGTCCACGCGGCCCTGCTGCTGGGCATCCCCTCCATCGCCATCGGCCACGGGCTGGTCTTCGGCCACGCCGTGCTTCCCCCCTGGCTGCCCCGCTCGGGGGTCTGGCGGGAGACGATCAACAGCGGCAGCAGCTCCTGGCCCGCCTGGCGGGTCGTCGTCGTTCACTTCGCCGAGGTGCCCCTGCGGGGTCGACGAGCGGTGCTGGCCCGCCCGGACCTGCGGGACGGCCTGGCCCCGTCGACCGGGGACGACGGCTTCATCCTCGCCTACTTCCGGGACGACAACGGCGGCCCTCTCTTGGAGCGCCTCCTCCGCCGAGGCGAGCGGGTGGTCTGCTTCACCCGGGGGCCCGTGCCGCCGGGGGTCGACGCGCGCCCGCCCTCGGCGGAGGCCTTCGCCCGGGCGCTCACCCGGTGCCGGGCCGTGGTCGCCTCCGCCGGGAACCACCTGCCCGCCGAGTGCGCGATGGTCGGCAAACCGCTCCTCGGTGTGCATGCGCCCGGGGACGTCGAGCAAGCGATGAACGCCGCCCTCCTCGCGGAGGCCGGCCTCGGGATGGCGAGCCCCCTCGACGCCGTCGACGACCGGCTGCTCGACCGGTTCTTCGAGGAGACCCTCCCCCGGCCCGGGGCGGCGGACCGGGTGCGCCGCCTGCCGCCCGCCAGCGAGGTGGTCGCCGGGCTGGTCGCGGAGCGGGCGACCGAGGCCTCCGGATCCGGGGCGCCCCGGTGACGACGGCGGCGACGACCCGGGGGAAGACCGCCGCCGCCCTCGACCGACGGCTGGCCCGGAACGCCCGGATCTACGCCCTCGCGAGCGGCCTCGGCGCCCTTCTCCACGCGAGCCACCTCGCCTGGGCCTTGGTCCTCACCCCGGAGGAGTACGGGCGCTTCGCGAATCTCGAAGGGCTCTTCAAGCTCGCGAACTCGCCGCTCAC
>DAPKRP010000756.1:0-2285 GCA_031800515.1 Polyangiaceae bacterium LLY-WYZ-14_1
ACGTCGAGCAGGCGGCGGAGGTAGGCCGGGCCGAGCTCTCCCCCGACGGGCAGGGGCAGCCGGTCCCCCAGCTCGTCGTCCGGGCTCGGCCGGCCCCGGGCGCGAAGGGCGGTGCCGGCCATCGCCCGCAGGCTCGGGTCCGGGTCGAACACGGCGGCGGCGAGGGCGGCCCGGGCCGCGGGGCCTTCGAGGCGCCCCAGGGCCGCGGTGGCGGCGAGGCGCAGCAGGGGGTCGGCGTCCATCATCGCTGCGGCGAGTCGGGACGCCGCGGACTCGCTACCGAGCCGGCCGAGAGCCCAGGCGGCGGCCGCCCGCACGAAGGGGCTCCGGTCCTGCCCGAGCCGCTCGGCGAGGGCGTCGACCGCCCGCCGCTCCCCAGCGGCCCCCAACCCGAGGGCGGCGTGGGCCCGGACGACCACGTCCGGCGCCTCGAGCAGCGTCTCGAGGCGGGCTAGGGACCGGCGGTCGCCGAGCTGGCCCAGGGCGAAGGTCGCCGCCCCCCGGAGCCGCCGCTCGGGGCCTTCCGCGAGGGCGGCGAAACGGGGGCCGAGCTCCGGGGACGCCACCGCGCCGGCGGCGACGAGGGCCCGGGCCCGAAGCTCGGCGGCACCATCGCCTTCCGCCGCCGCGACCAGGGGCACCGCAGCCGCCGGGTGGTCCAGATAGCCGAGCACGTCGAGGGCGACCCGGCGCTGCTCCGGGTCCCCGTCCGCCAGCGCCTCGAGCAGGGGCTTGATCCCGCGCGTGCCGATCTCCGCCAGCCTCTCCCGGGCCTGGTCGGCCTCGGGCTTCTTCCCGGCTTCGACGGCTCGGATCAGGGGGGCGGCGAGGGCGTCGTAGAGCTCGACCAAGGCCCGGCGAAAGACGGGCCGCTGGGGATGGCCGACGGCCAGCGGGAGCAGGTCCTTTTCCAGGTCCCCCAGGGTGCCGAGCCCCAGGTTCACCTGGATGGCGGAACGCGCGGCCCGGGAGACCAGGTCGTCGTCCGGCGCCGAGCGGACGAGACGCCGCAGCCAACGATCGGCGTCTTCGAGCTCGCCCCGGGCCAGATAGACCTCGGCGAGGTCGAAGGCGGTATCGAAGCGCCGAGGGTCGAGCTCGAGGGCCCGGCGGTAGCTGGCGAGGGCCCGTTCCGTGTCCTGCCGGGATCGGTAGAGGTCGCCGAGGCGGGCGTGCCCCTCCGCGTCCTCCGGGGACAGGGAGACCGCCCGCGCGGCGTAGGCGACGGCCCGGTCGTCCCGGTAGAGGGCCAGCGCGTGCTCCGCCATCCGCTGCAGGTAGGACGGCGCCCTCGCCGGGTCGGCTTCGACCAACCGGTCCAGCACGTCGATGGCCCCGTCCAGGTCACCCCGGGCGGTGCGCACCCGCTCGAGGGCGAGCAGGCTCTCGACCTCGCCGGGGGCGAGGGCGGTCACCCGGCTCAGCACCCGCTCCGCCTCGTCGAGGCGACGCGGGCGGGCCCGGAGGTGGGCCTCCGCCAGGAACCGACCGGCTTCGACGTCCGGCGGGTCGGCGGCGAAGGCCCGCTTCCAGCCAGCGATCTTCCGGTCGATGCTGCCGGCGCGGCCATGGATCGCCACGATGCGACCCCGAGCTTCCCGCCGAGCGGCGCGGTCGTCCTCGGCGAGGTCGAGCACCCGGTTCCAGCTCCGGAGGGCCTCTTCGTTCCGACGGAGGCGCTCGAGGGCGCTCGCCAGACCCCGCACATAGGTGAGCTCGTCCGGGTCGAGAGCGACCGCCTTTTCGTAGGCGGTGACGGCGGCGTCGAGTTGGTCGTGGTCGGCGAGCACCCCGCCGAGGGTCGCCTGGGCGCGGGCCTCGTTCGGCTCCGTCCGGAGGATCCGGCGCCAGGTGGTCATCGCCCCCTGCCGGTCCCCTTCCGCCAGCTGCTGCGCCCCCAGGGCGACCAGGTGGGCGGGGTCCTGGGGGTCGATCCGGGCGAGCAGCTCGATCTCCTCGGCGGCCCGGGCGTCTTCGCCCCAGCGGGCGTAGAGCTGGGCCAGGGCCTGGTGGACGACCGGGTCCCGGGGGTGCCGCCGCCCGGTGGAGGCGGCGAGGCGGAGCGCCTCGTCCCGGCGGCCGGTCTGCATGAGCAGCTGGGCCAGCTCGACGACGAAACGGGGCTCCCCCGGGGCGGCGCGGATCAGCGCCTCGTACTGGGCCATCGCGTCTTCGAGGCGACCCGACCGGGAGAGCAGCTGGATCAGGCGCAGCCGGGTGTCGAGGTCCCGGGGCTGGGCGCGGAGGGCCCGGCGGTAGGCGGCGACCGCCTCGTCCTCCCGCTG
>DAPKRP010000757.1:0-2754 GCA_031800515.1 Polyangiaceae bacterium LLY-WYZ-14_1
GCGATGGCCATGCCGGCGACGACCGCGCGGGTCGTCAGCTCCGTGCTCGGCCGCCCCGGCTCCCCCGACGCGCCCCCCGCGGCCGTCGTCTCCCGTCGTTCACCCACGTCCCGCTGGCCTCCCCGGACTCCCTCGCGCCCAGCCATAACGCGACGCGGGCTCTGCGGCGAGCCTTCAGCGTCCCGGGCGGCGCTGGATCGCCTTGAGCTCGAGGTACTCGTCGAGGCCGTGGGGGCCGAGCTCGCGACCGACGCCGGAACGCTTGTAGCCCCCGAAGGGCGCCAGGGGGTTGAAGGGCCCGCCGTTGACGTCCACCTGGCCCGTCCGCATGCGCCGGGCGACGCGGAGGGCCCGGTCCTCGTCCCCGCTGGCGACGCCGCCGGCCAGGCCGTAGCGCGTGGCGTTCGCGAGGCGCACCGCGTCCCCGTCGTCGGGCACCGTCTCGTCGTAGGCCATGATGCTGAGCACCGGCCCGAAGATCTCTTCCTGGGCGATGGTCATCTCCGGGGTGACGTCGGCGAAGAGGGTCGGCTCGATGAAGTAGCCCCGGGACGGATGGTCCGGCCGACCGCCGCCGGTGACGAGCCGCGCCCCCTCCTCGCGACCCTGCCGCAGGAAGCCTTCGACCCGATCCCGCTGGGTCGCGCTGACCAGGGGCCCCAGGGTCGTCGCCGGGTCGAAGGGGTCTCCGAGGACGAAGGACGCCATGGTCTCCCGGGCGCGGTCGACGACCTGCGACAGCTTCGACCGGGGGACGATCATCCGGCTCCAGGCGGAGCAGGTCTGCCCCGAGTTGAGCAGTAGGTTCTTCACCCCGGCGGGCACCGCCCGGTCGAGGTCGGCGTCGTCGAGGAGGACGAAGGCGCTCTTGCCCCCGAGCTCCAGCGTCACCCGCTTGACCGTCTCGGCGGCCAGAGCGGCGACCCGGGTGCCGGCGGCGACGGACCCGGTGAAGCTCACCGCGTCGACCTCCGGATGGGTGACCAGGGCCTCCCCCGCGACGGGACCGCGGCCGACCAGGATGTTCACCACCCCCGGCGGCAGCTCGGCTTCCTCGACCGCCTCGGCGAGGATCCAGGCGGTCAGGGGGGCGACCTCGGAGGGCTTCAGGACCACGGTGCAACCCGCGGCGACGGCGGCGCCGACCTTGGCCACCATCTGGTGCAGGGGATAGTTCCAGGGGGTGATGGCGCCGACCACCCCGACCGGTTCCCGGAGCACCAGGGAATGCCCGAGGGTCTCTTCCCAGGCCACCTCCGTGGTCAGCTTGGCGAAGAGCTCGGCGTTCTTGATCGGCATGCCCGCCTGGATCCGGCGGGAGAGCTTGAGGGGCATACCGACCTCGGCGGTGACCGCCTGGGCGATCGCGTCGCTGCGCTCGTTCAGAGCCGCCGCCAGCCGACGGAGGGCCGCGCTCCGCTCCGGCGGCGTCGTCCGGCCCCAGTCGCCCTCGAAGGCGCGTCGGGCAGCGTGCACCGCCTGGTCGACGTCTTCCGGACCGGCCAGCGGCACGCGGGCCAGCGTTTCCTCCGTCGCCGCATGGATGACGTCCAGGGCGTCCTCTCCCTTGGGGACCACCCATTCCCCGTCCACGAAGAACCGCGTGTAGCTGGCCATCTCTCCGCCCTACCCGTTCCCTTCGGCTATCGCTACCGCTCAACGCTGGTTGCGGTCGTGGAGGAGGCGGAGGCCTTCGAGGGTCAGGTGCTCGTCGATGCGTTCGATGGTCTGGCTCTCGGGCCCGACCAGCCGGGCCAGGCCACCGGTGGCGAGCACCGCCGCGGCCCCCCCGAGCTCCGTTCGGAGTCGGGCCACCATGCCGTCGACCAGCCCGACGTAGCCGTAGACGATCCCCGACTGCATCGCGTGGATCGTGTTCCGGCCGATGGGCCGCGGTGGCTTGACCAGCTCGGTCCGAGGGAGCATCGCGGTCCGTTGGAACAGGGCGTTCGCGGCGATCTCCATCCCCGGGGCGATGGCGCCGCCCAGGTACTCCCCCGCCCCGCTGATGCAGTCGAAGGTCGTCGCGGTGCCGAAGTCGACCACGATGGCCGGGCCGCCGACCAGGGAGAAGGCGGCGACGGCGTTCAAGATGCGGTCCGGCCCGACCTCCCGGGTGTTGTCCGTGAGGATCGGCATCCCCGTCTTGATCCCCGGCCCGACCACTAGGAGCTCGCAGCCGAAGGCGGCCTCGGCGGCGTCGACGAAGCCCTCCGTCAGGGCGGGTACGACGCTGCCGACGATCCCCGAGACGACGTCCTCCGGCCGGAGCTCCGCGCTGGTCAGGAGCCCCCGGAGCAGCACCTGCAGCTCGTCGGTGGTGCGCCGGGTGGACGATTCGATCCGGAAGGTACGCGCGAGGCGCGCCCCCTCGTAGAAGCCGAGCACCGTGTGGGTGTTGCCGATGTCGACGGCGAGGAGCAGCGCGCGGCCGGGCATCGTCGGAGGTTATCAGGCCATCGGGGGGCGCACCGGGTCGGAGCGGGCGGCGGCGCCGCCCCGCGGCCCCGTGGGCGGATCCGCCGAGCCGAAGTCAGCCGGGCCGGAGGGCGAGGGCGCGGTCGATGAGCTCGGCGAAGCTGGCCGGGGCCACCCGGGGAGCCGAGGATGTCGCCCGGGCGACGGGGCCCGTCGCCGGTGACGGGGTCGCCGAGATGGGTCGCAGGGACACGGGGGAGGCCGGGGGCGCCGCGGCTCCTGCTGCTGCCGCCGCCGGAGGCCGGGAGGTCCTGGCGGGTCCGCCCCCGACCCGGG
>DAPKRP010000758.1:0-3814 GCA_031800515.1 Polyangiaceae bacterium LLY-WYZ-14_1
GTCGCCGGCGAGGCCCGCCGCGCGCTGACCCTCCCGCGACCCGTCTCGGTGGCCTGGCACCTGTCCGTACCGCCGGGGGGTAAGCTCGGGACGTCCGTCGCCGGCCTGGGCAGCGCCACCGCTTCCGGGAGCGTCGAGGTGGTGGTCACCCCGGAAGGCGGCACCAGCAAGACCGTCGCTTCCACGGCCGTGAGCGCCGGCTGGCAGGACCTGGTCGCGGACCTGTCGGAGCTGGGCGGTCAGGTCGTCCGTCTCGAGCTGCGAGCCACCCCGGCGGAGGGTGGGGGCGGCCGCATCGCCTTCGGTGAGCCCGCGATCTGGGCGGCCCCCGCCGGCCCGACGGACGCGGTGAGCGACCGGAAGCCGAAGCACATCGTCATCGTGCTGACGGACACCCTTCGGGCCTCCAAGCTGAAGATCTACAACCCGGAATCCCGGGTGATCTCCCTCGTCATCGACCGCATCGCGGAAGAGGGGGTCGTCTTCGAACAGGCCCAGTCCCCCGCCCCCTGGACCAAGCCGAGCGTCGCGTCGATCCTGACCGGGCTTCATCCCATGACCCACGGCGCCAAGACCCAGGCGGCGGTGGTCCCGGACTCCGCCCGCTTCCTCGGAGAGCACCTGAAGTCGATGGGCTGGTCGACCGCCGCCTTCATCGGCAACGGCTACGTCTCGGACAAGTTCGGCTTCGACCAGGGCTGGGACCGCTATCGAAACTTCATCCGCGAAGGGGCGGACACGGACGCCCCGAACATCTACCGGGAAGCGGGGGACTGGGCCGAGCAGCACAAGGACGACAAGTTCCTGCTCTACGTCCACACGATCGATCCCCACGTCCCCTACGATCCACCCCAGGAGGACCTGGAACGCTACGACCCGCGGCCGAACTACGACGGGATCGTCAAACCCCGGAGCACCGGCGACCTTCTGGCCAAGGCGAAGAAGAACCCGCCCTTGGTCGTGTTCTCGGAAAGCGACAAGCGCCGCCTGGAAGCCCTACACGACGGAGAGATCACCCAGCACGACGTGGAGATGGGGAAGTTCATCGACCGGCTCGTGCGACTCGGCATCTGGGACGACACCCTCTTCGTCTTCGTCTCGGACCACGGCGAAGAGTTCGAAGAGCACGGCTCCTGGGGCCACGGTCACTCCGTCTACCAGGAGCTCCTCCAGGTGCCCCTCGTCATGCGCTTCCGGGGCGGGATCCCCGCCGGGGTCCGGGTGCCGAGCAGCGTGAGCACCATGGACATCTCGCCCACCGTCCTCGAGGTCGCCGGGCTGGCGCCGCTGCCCAACGCCGAGGGACGTAGCCTGGTGCCCCTGTTCCGGGGGGGCCGCTTCGACGTTCCCGCCGTCGCCTTCAGCGAGTGGGGGGACAATCGCCGGGTGGCGGTCGCCGGGCCCTGGAAGTTCATCCTCCGGGGCAACCTCACGACCGCGATGTTCGACCTCTCGGCGGACCCGGGGGAACAGAACCAGCTCGACGTGACCGACTTCCCCATCGCCGGCCGGTACACCCGCATCCTCCAGGGTCAGTTCCTCGGTGCCTCGGACCGGGCCAACTGGTTCGCCAGCGAGCAGGGAGAGGGCCAGCGGCTGGTCGGCGAAGGACAGGAAACCCAGATGGATGCCGCCACCTGCGAGCAGCTGAAGGCCCTCGGCTACGTCGACGCCGAGACCGACTGCAGCGCCCTGGACGGCTGACCCGACCCCGCGACGGACGGGGGAGCCGGGCGGGCGGCGTCGGCGACGTTCCAACGCCGCCCCGCGACGGACGGGGGAGCCCGGCGTTCAGCACCCGTCGAGGCCGCGGATCCAGTCCGCGACGAGGGCGGTCATCTCCTGGTCGACGGTGCCCCGGGCGAGGGGCGGCATCTGGAACATGCCCCGACGACCGAGTCGCACCCAGAGGGTCGACCGGCCGGGCGCCCCCGGCGCGACGATCCGTTGCTCGTCCCAGACCTCGAGCCCCCAGACCCGACCCAGGGGCTCGACGTCGCACAGGCCCTGCTCGGAGAACGGGGTCCCGTAGCGCAGGTCGATCGCCACCGGCGTGGGGCCGCCGGGCCGATGGCATCCGGCGCAGTTGGCGTGGAGATAGGCGGCCACCCGATCCGCCGGGGGCGCGCCGTCGGCATCCCGGGGGTCCGGCAGGGCGGCAGCCCCATCCCGGATCGTGTCGACCGCGAGGACATCCTCCGGGAAGTAATCATGGGCCAACAGCCAGGCGAGCTGGGTCACGGTTCCGCCCCCGGGGCCGTGGGGCCAGCGCCAGTCGAGCTGGGCCGCCTCGAGGCCCAGGCTGACGCCGGCCGCCTGGGTGTGGCAGGTTCGGCAATCCCTCCGACTGGGATAGGTCCACCGCACGCCGTTCGGCAGCGTGACGTCGGCGCCATCGGCGAGGAGGACGGCGTCGGTCTGCTCGTCGTTCCACGCGTAGGAGACGCCGTGCCAGCCCTCGTTGGCACGCATCAGCAGGCGCGTCTCGTGACGCCGACCACGAAAGCCGAAGTGCTTGACCAGGACCGTTCCCGGGGGGAGCTCGAGCTCACCGCCATCACCCGGCGAGAGGCGCTGGTCGTCGGGCAGCGCGAGAAACCGGGTCTTCTCCGCGCCGTCGGACCAGAGCTCCGCCCGCGGGCGGTAGGGGACGAGCCCCGGGGCGGGCTTCCGGGGGTCTTCCGGGTCGACGCAGCCGGTCTGGCTGAGTCGTTTCGGAAAGGGTTCCCCGGGCACCTCGGAGGTTCCGGGAGCCGCCTCGAGACGCAGCACCTGGCCGCTGCCGTCGAGGTCGTAGCGCAGGGCGTAGAGGCGTCCCTCCGGCCCCCGGGTGATCGAGACCAGGAGGAAGGTTCCAGCGAGCTCCCGGCGGACGGCCAGGGTGGGGTCTAAAAGGTCGACGCTGTAGAGGCTTCCGGATTGGAAATCGCTCAGCAGGAAACGGCCCCGCAGACCCGGGAGGTCATCTCGGGTGTAGGTGAAGCCCGGCGTGATGGATCGGTGCTCCGGATGGCGGAGCTCGAGGATCGGGGGAGTGAGCCCTTCGCCGGGGCACTCCGTCGGGTCGGTGCACCGGGTTCCCTCACGGAGGGGCCATCCGAAGTTTTCGCCTCCCTGGACCAGGTTGAGCTCTTCCACCGACGATTCGCCGACGTCCCCGAGCAGCAGGCGACCGTCGTGGTCGAAGACGAAGCGCCAGGGGTTTCGGAGTCCGTAGGCATAGACCTCCGGGGCGCCCTTCACCCCGTCCGCGAAGGGATTCCCCGGCGGGATCCGATACGCCGGGTCCCCCGCCGGACCGTTCGAATCGACGTCGATCCGAAGCAAGGCCCCCTGGCGCGTGTGGGGGTCTTGGGGATGGACCCGCGGGCGGCGATCGTCGCCGATGCTGAAATACAAGTAGCCATCGTCGGGGCCAAAGGCGACATGGTTGCCCGTGTGCAGGACGTTCGGCTGGCGCTCTTCGATCAAGACGAGCTCCGAGTCGGGATCGAAGCGTCCGTCTGCGCCAAGGGTGAATCGGGCCAGCCGGGAGGAGACGGGGTCGTCGTCGTCGTCCCCCTTCGCCGTGTAGACGACGAAGGCATGGCCGTTCTCCGGGAAGCGGGGATGGAGGGCCAGGCTGAGGAGGCCCGCGCTTCCCCCGGGGGAGACCTCCGGCATCCGGTCGGCGATGTCGAGCACCACCGTCGAGGGCGCCGCCTCGTCCCCGGAGAAGCGCAGCACCTGACCGGTCTGCAGGGAGAGGAACCAGTGGTCCGCGCCGGGCTCCGGAGTGTGGACCAGCTGGGTCGGCACCGACGAGTGTCCGCGC
>DAPKRP010000759.1:0-1837 GCA_031800515.1 Polyangiaceae bacterium LLY-WYZ-14_1
GCCTGCGGCGACGGTTGCAGGGGGGCCAGGTCCCCCGACGCACCGAGGGCCGCCCCCTCCGAGCCGCCAGGAGCTCCGAGGGCGTCCGGGGAGCGCCCGGGCAACGGGGACCGGGGAGGGACCGGCGGCTCCCGGACCCCCTGCCGCTATCCCGAAGACGCCTCCCTCGCCGCCGCCGAGGTTCCCCCCGGTTACTGCCCCTGGGTCTTTGCCGACGACCTCGACCAGCCCCGGGGCATGGTGGTGGTCGCCGGGAGCCGGGTCTTGGTCGTCGAGCGCGGCGCGGCCCAGGTCACGCTGCTGGAGGACCGCGATGGCGACGGCGTCGTCGACGGTGAGGGCGAACGCCGGGCTCTCGCCCGAGCCCCCGGCCTGAACCACGGCATCGCCGTGCACCGGGGCCACCTCTACGCCTCGAGCCCGTCGACCCCCAGAGCCGGCAGCGCTACGGCGACGACTGGTGCCGGGACCCCGACCACGTCGTCCCGCCGAGGCTGGCGATGCAGGCCCACGCGGCGCCCCTCGACCTGCTGTTCTACCGGGGCGCCGCCTTCCCGGGGTCGGTGACAGGAGACCTCTTCGTCTCCTTCCACGGCTCCTGGAACCGGCCCGAGCCCACCGGCTACGAGGTGGTTCGGGTGCCGTTCCCGGACCCGGACCGCCCGGAGGCCCCGGTGCCTTTCCTCCGGTATCGGGGCCGAGGGGCGACCGGGGACGCCTGGCCCCACCGTCCCGTCGCCCTGGCGACCACCGGCGACGGCGTGCTCCTGATCTCGAGCGACCGCTCCGGCGTCGTCCTGGCCGTCGACCACCGGGGACCCGACGGCGGCGACGCCCGCTGAGAGGGTCGGCGTGGGCGGCGCCGTCGCGGCTCAGCGGAATCGGAGGGCTTGAATGACGATGCCCGTGGTGCCGTCGTTCGGCGGTCCCCGGTTCCCGTCGTCGCTGGCGAGGACGGCGGCGGTCACCCCGGCGGTCGCGCCGGCGACCACGACCCCGGTGACCACCCAGAACCAGGGCTCGTCGATGAGCCGGCCCCGTCGCCGGAGCCCCGCCGTGACCTCGACCCGTTCCCCCGGGTCGAGGGATAGCGCTTCCTCGTAGTCGTGGTATCCGTCCGCGCGCACGGCGACGCGATAGGGGCCGGGGGCGAGCTCGAGGTCGACGCGACCGAGGCCGACGTCCGCATCGTCGAGGCGGATGAGGGCGTCGTCGACGTTGCTGCGCACGCGGAGCCGCGCCGGCGCCACCGGGGCCGGGTCGAGGGCGACCGATCGTCGCACCCGGCCGCCGGGGAGCACGCTCACCACCAGACGGCGGGGCAGGTGGCCGGGGGCGGAGACCAGCACGGCGCGGCGTCCCGGGTCGACCTGGGTGGCGCGCTCGCGGCCGACCCCGAGGACGGTCTGGTCGTCGACCTCGACCCGGGCGTCGGCGGGGTCGACGGTGAGCACCAAGGTCGCCACCGCAGGCCGGAGGCGGTCGAGGAGGTCGGTCGCGGCCTCCCGCCGCCCCTGGTCTTCGACGGGATCGGCGAGGGCCAGAAACCGCTCGAGGGAGGCGATGGCGTCCCGAACGACGCCGAGCCGATACTGGGCGACGCCCATGTTGAAGACGGTGCTGGCCCGCTCGACCAGCTCGTCGGACCGCCGGAAGAACTCGAGGGCCTCGCCCCACCGCTCCTGGTCGGCGAAGGCGACGCCCCGATCGAAGTAGGCCCGCGCCCGCTCCATCCGGTCGTCCGGCCCTGCCGCCGCCGCCGTCTGCGCCCCGGTGGGAGAGGGGGTCGACGCGACTTCCCCGGCGCCTGCCCCGGCGGGCTGCGCGGCGGCGATCG
>DAPKRP010000760.1:0-2587 GCA_031800515.1 Polyangiaceae bacterium LLY-WYZ-14_1
AGGGCGTGCTCCAGGTAGTCGAGCTCCTGGGTCGCGTGGGCGTCGGCGGCGATGGATACCAGGACCCCCCGCTCCCGGGCCCGCCCGAGGTGCTCGGCGGAGAGGTCGAGGCGCTGCGGGTTACCGTTCAGCTCGACGGCGCAGCCGGATTCGGCGCAGGCGTCCAGCAGGGCGTCGACGTCGAAATCGTTCGGGGGCCGTCCCCGGAGAAGACGCCCGGTGGGATGGCCGACCACGGCGGTGAACGGGTGGCGCGCGGCGGCCACCATGCGGGCCGTGGCTGCCGTCCGATCCTGGGCGTATCGCCGGTGCACCGAGGCGACCACGACATCGAGCTCCGCCAGCACCTCGTCGGGGTAGTCGAGGCGGCCGTCTTCGAGGATGTCGCTCTCGACCCCCCGGAGGAGCGTCGCGGCTCCGCTCCCGTCTTCGTTCAACGACGCGATCTCTCGGGCTTGCTCGGCGAGGCGCGCCGCGTCGAGGCCCCGGGCATAGAACGCGCTTTCGCTGTGCTCGGTGATGGCCAGGTAGTCGAGCCCCCGCTCCGTCGCCGCTGCCCGCATCTCCGCCAGGGTATGGGAGCCGTCGGAGGCGATGGTGTGGTTGTGGATCGCGCCCCGCAGGTCCCCGAGGCGCACCAGGCGCGGTCGCGCCGCGGCCTCGCCGACGAGGGGAACCCCTGGCTCCCGGCGTTCCGGCGGCGTGGGCAGGAGGGCGAGGGCCCGGTAGACCGCTTCTTCCGTGTCGGCGGTCAGGGTCGACAGCTCGACCCCCCGGGCCGCCGCCCGTTCGGTCAGGAGCGCGAGATGCGCCGGGTCCGCGGTCTGGCTCAGGGCATGCCAGCCGAGCCGGTCCCGGGGCACCGGGTCGAGGGCGACCTCCGCGGTGGCCTCGGCGGCCTGGCGCACCGGCTCGGGCATCGGCTCGGCGACGGCGATCCGGACCGGCGCGTCCACCAGCTCGTGACCGCGCCGGAAGTCGCCGAGGACGTAGGCCGGATGGGCCCCGTCGAGCGCCCCCAACACCGAGGCGACCAGGCCCTGGACCTCGTCCCGGCGCAGCCTCCCCTCGTGCTCCCGCAGGGCCTCGATCCCGGCGAGCACCTTGGCCTGGGTCGCCGGGCCGAAACCGTCCAGGGTCACCAGGCGGTTCTCCCGGCAGGCGTGCTCGAGCTCGCCCAGGGTGGTGACCCCGAGCTCCCGCCAGAGTCGGCGGATCTTCTTCGCCCCGAGCCCTTTGACCCGGGCCAGGTCGGCGATGGTCTCCGGCACCTTCTTCCGAATGGCCTCGGCGAGCTCGGCGGGCTGCCCCTCGAGCAAGGCCTCGACCAGCTCCGCGAACTTCGGTCCGATGCCCTCCACCTCCGTCAGCCGCCCCTCGGCGGCGAGGACATCCGGGGCGGTCGCCTCGTCCTCGAGGGCACGGGCGGCCCGGAGGAGTCCCCGGGCGCGTCGGTCTTCCGCCACCTCGGCCAGGAAGGCCAGGCGTTCGAGGGCGCGGATGAGCTGGCGCTTGGTCAGGGGATTCGTGCCCGGGGGCGCGGGCGGTGAGGGGTCGGCGGCGGAGGCCACGGAAGGGCGGTACCCAGCCGCCGCCCCCGACGCAAGGCCGAGCGGTTAGCGACGGCGGGGGAGGGCCTCGAACCGTCCCTCGAGCCAGGCGAGGAGCGCCTGGCGGAGCGGTGGTCCCCGCATCGATCCGAGGTGGTCGGCGCCCGGAAGGGCATGGAGCCGGCAGCGGGCACCGCATCGTTCGGCGAGGGCACGGGCGTCCTCGAAGGGCACCACCTCGTCCTCGGTGCCATGGATCAGCAGGATGCGGGCATCCCCCCGGTCCAGGGCGGCCTCCGCGCTCGCCCGGTCCGGGTCGAATCCAGCCCGGGCCCCAGCGGCGTCGACGGCGCCCTGGATGCGGCCCGGCGGCAGGTGGGCGTGCTCGGGATAGCGCAAGGCGACGAAATCCAGCACCGACGACCGCAGGCTCCGGTAGGCGCCGACGGCGACGACCCGGTCGATCCGGGGGTCGGCGGCCGCCTGGATGGCGATGTGGGCGCCGTAGCTCGTCGCGTAGAGCCCGACCGACCCGAGGGCTTCCGGGCCGAGCTTGTCCGGGGCGGCGAGGGCGTCCAGCAGCTCCCGGAGGTCCCCCGCTTCGAAGGCCCCGTAGGCGATGTGGTTCCCCGTCGACCGGCCGTGGCCGCGCAGGTCGACGGCGACTGCGCGCATGCCCCGGCCGGTCAGGATGTGCGCCAGCCCGGCCATCGAGGCCTTGCTGTCGCCCAGGCCGTGATGGATGAGCACGGTCCGAACGGCGGAGCGGGGGCGCGGTGCCCGGGGCTCGAAGACCCAGACCGCGAGCTCCGCCGCCGGCACCTCGGGCCGGTCCGGGGCGCCGCCGACGGGGATGCGGAAGACGTCGTCGACCCCCTCGACGGTCTCCGGCCGGGCCCGTCGGTTCCGGGGCATCACGAGCTGCCGGGCGAGCTGCTCGAGAAAGCGGGCGTCCGGGTCCGGCGGGGGTGCCGGGTCGACCTCCGGTCGGTCCCCGGGGGGCGACCTGCTCTGATCCTGGGGGGCGCCGTCGTCCT
>DAPKRP010000761.1:0-1510 GCA_031800515.1 Polyangiaceae bacterium LLY-WYZ-14_1
GTCCTCGATGCTCAGCACGATGGTCGACTCCTTCCCGGGCGCCCGCCCGGGCCTCTCGGTCCACACACAAGGCAGCAAGCGACGTGCCGCCCAGGAAACGCCGATTCTCCGGGGAGGGACGCCAGAGGAGGGGAGTCGATCCGCCCCACCCCGCGCCCGGCTGCCCCGGCCCGACTCTCCCAAGAACAAGGGCGCCCCCAAGAAAAAAGGCGCGACCCATTCGACGGGCCGCGCCTCCTTCTCCATCGCGCTCTGTTCGTGACGCGGGGGAAGATGCGATCAGAACGGCACATGCGCGCTCTGACCACCTCCGATGCTGGAATCTATTAGTTCAGACGCCATTCTTCGGCTTCGATGAAGCCGTCGTCATCCGTGTCCCACGCCTGGTAGACGGCGACGTCCATCTCGTCCTGATCGACGGTCCCGTCGTCGTCCGTGTCCCAGGCGTTCCAGTAATCCACGGACCGAAGACCGGCTTCGAGCTCGTCGTGGTCGAGCATGCCGTCGTCGTCGATATCCCAGTTGCTCATGTCGATCTCGGCACCGGGGTCGAGCCAGAGCTCACTCCCGTCCCGAAATTCGACCATGTCGATCCGGTCGTTCCCGTCGATGTCCCAGGCCGTGTAAAGACCGGTGCTCAGCTCGATGTCGTTGAGCTGGCCGTCGTTGTTGATGTCCCAGGTGACGGGATAGTCGACGTCGGCCCACTCGGCGGTGGAGACGCGACCATCCTGGTCCAGGTCGTAGCGACCGAAGTCGGCATCATCGACCTCGGGATGAGCGACGGCCACCGTGGTATCCGGGGCCTCGCCCTCCATCTCCTGACCCGTCGAGGATTCGGCCATCTCCGGGGAGGTCTCCGCCTCTTGATTCTTGTCGCAACCCAGAGCCAGGAAGGCGGGAATCAGGGGGAACACGGTAAAAATGGTGAGCAGTCGATGCGTTCGGATGGCGAACCTCCTTTCTGATGAAACGGAACCCGGACACCCAATCGGGACCGGGTCACGTTTTGTTCGCGGTTGCCAAGGGAGGTTTGCAGGGCGCGTACCAACGAATGGACCAGTCGCCGTGCCCGGGCGCGGTGAGGGGACGCCCGGGGTGGGGCAGGGTGTCTCGATCGAGGCGTTCAGGCGCCCTCGACGGGTGCGCCGTCCGGTCCCCAGCGGCGGATCATCCCCTGCCGCTCGTCCTCCGAGAGGGCGTCGACCCCCCGGGCGATGGCCTCGTCCAGCTCCGCGAGCTCGCGCTCGAGAGCGTCGTCTCGCCGGGCCCGGGCCAGGGCCGCGGCGACCGCGCTGCGACGGTGGTGAAGCATCGCCGACAGATCGTGGTCGGCGGGAGGTGTGCGTCCGATGCCGCCTTTCATGCCCCACCCGTGTCCCCGGGACACGACGCGTCAATCGCCGCCGTTTCTCCTCCGAGGCCGCCGCCACCGGCCGCCCGATCAGGACGGCGGTCGGTGGTCGAGGCGGTAGGCCAGGGAATAAAGCACCGGGGCGAGCCCCAGGGC
>DAPKRP010000762.1:0-2093 GCA_031800515.1 Polyangiaceae bacterium LLY-WYZ-14_1
GTCCCGTCTTTTCGGCCCGGGGCGCCCAGCCCCCCGGACAGGCCCGAGACGCCCCGAGCGATCTCGTCCTCCCGGCCGGTCAGGACGTCTCCAGCTTCGAGGCTCTCCGGGGAGAACAGCCGCCGATAGACCAGGGGCACCCGGTCCGAGGGCGACCGGGGAGGCGCGAAGACCTCCGGGTCGACGGGGGCGCGCTCGAGGCCGCTCGGTAGGCCGAGGATCCGGCGGCCGGTGTCGATCCGGTCCTCCCCGACCAGCCGGCGCACCGCCCGGAAGAGCTCGCGCCGGGCTCGGGCGACCTTCGACGGGAGCGCTTCTGCTCCCCGGACCAGCCGGCGTCCGACCGGGGATTGGCGGAGCAGCTGCAGCCGGAGGTCCGAGACCTCGCCGTCGAGGAGCTGCCGTCGGAGGTCCCGCACCCCGCGCAGGACCGCATCCCCGAGGCGTTCCCGGAGCTCGTCGGGCCAGCCCTCCGCGTCCCGGGCGTGGCTCCGGAGGAGCTCCTGGTTCTTCTCGAGGGTGGTCCCGATCATCTCCTCGAGGAGGTTCCGGGCCGCCTCGTCGATCGGCTCGTCGGGCTGGATCTCCAGGTCGCCGGTGGCGAGCTCGACGTTGAAGGCGAGTCGCCGTTCGAGCTCGGCGAGGGAGCCGAGGAGGGGCTCGAGGCGCCCACCGAGGTCCCGGACCACCTCGAGGAGGCGGGGAGCCACGGTCGCCTCGATGTGGGCCGTCACCAGGTCCCGGAAGGGCACATCCACCACCCCCGGCGGGTTCGGCACCTGCCATTCCCCGCGAAGGATGGGGCGGTCCGGGACCTCGTAGCGTTCCGCCAGGCCCGCCGCCGCCCGGCGGAAGGCATCCAGGAAGGGGGCGATGGTGGACTCGGAGAGGAGCTGGTCCCGGAGCTGGGCGCCGGCCCGGGCCGCCTCACCGACGACCTTTTCCACCGTCTCCGCCGCCTCCCGGACTCGTGCCCCGACGTCGGCGCCCGGGTGGCTCGCCCCCGTCTCGAGCTCTTCCCGAAGCGAGCTGGCGGCGTCCCCGAGGGCGCCGGCGACGCGCTCCGCCTGCACCGACGCCCGACCCCGAACGTCCCCGGCGAGCTCGTCGAAGGTCTGGGCCAGGGCTTCCTTGAGGCGCGCCTCGAGCCCGACGAGCTCGAGCTCCAGGGCGAGGAGACCGAAGCCCGCGGCGACGGCCCGTTCCCCACCCTGAAATCGGTCGAGGAGCGCCTCGCCCTGGCGGCGCATGCGGCGACTGGGTCGAGGGTCCGTTCGCTCCCGGCTCGGCAGGTCCAGGGTGCCGATCTGGCCCGCCTCCCGCGCGACCTTCCGGTAGACGGTGCCCAGGGTCTGGCGCCAGCGGGCCACGCCCTCCGTCTCCATCCGGTCGGCCTCCGTCAGGCAGAAGGAGAGCTCGTCCTCCGTGTCCTGGCGGAGCGTTTCGAGGCGGTCGAGGAGCGCCTCCTCGTCGGCGCTCTCCCCGCTGGCGAAGGCGTCGTAGCCCCGGATCACGCCGTCGAAGAGGCTGCGGGTGCGGGCGACCAGGCCCGTCTGCTCTTCCAGCACGACGGCGAGGGTGCCCTCGAGGCCCGGGACACCGAGGCCGACCAGATGATGCCGGACGAGGCGCCGGAGGGGGATGCGCCGCTTCGGGCCCGGGACCCCCACGGCGTCCGCGAAGGCGCGCCGACGGCGCAGCAGAAAGCGGCCGGCGCGCCGGAGCAGGGTGTCCCCCGGCCGCCGCCGGTAGGTGATGTCTTCGACGGGCGCCCGAAGGACCTCCGGCGTGGCCCCGATCACCCGGTCGAAGCTCTCGAAGACCTGGCTGGCTCGGAAGCGGCCGGACCGGCTCAGGGCCGCGGAGCGACGGAGGACGATCCCCCGGAAGCGGTCGGCGAGCTCGGACTGCTGCGCTCGGAGCTCGTCGGTGATCTCCGCCTCCGAGTCCGCCGTTCGCGCCCGGACCACCACCCGCCGGTGGTGGCGGAGGAACTCCCGGCGGAGGTCCCGTAGATAGTTGTCCGCGTCCTGCCGGAGCACGGCGAAGAGCTGGCCCCGAAGCTCCTCCGCGGCGCGCTCGAGGTCGAAGCG
>DAPKRP010000763.1:0-2244 GCA_031800515.1 Polyangiaceae bacterium LLY-WYZ-14_1
GCCGGATCTGCAGGCGCCGGATCTGCAAGAGGGGCCGCCGACGGAGGGCGATTCGATGCTGCCGACGGTGCGCGAAGGACCCCCACCGGGCGCGTCCGCAGAGGTGGTGACCGCCGCGGAGCCTCCGGCCCGACGGCACGACAGACCCCAGCGGCGCTGGGCGCTGGTGGGCGGCGCCGCCGCGGCCCTGACCGTCTTCGTGCTCGTCACGGCCCTCGGGGCCTTCGCCGTCGCTGGGCTGCACTTCGATCCCCTGGCCAGGCTCGCTCCGCCGGGACCCGGAGAGACCACCGCCCTGGGCGCGTCGGCGACGGGGCCCTCCGCCCCGCAGGATGGCGTCGAGCCCATCTCCGCCGCGGACGAGGAACCCTCCGGGCAGCCGCCGAAGGAGGCCCGAGAGACGCCCGCCCCGGAGGGGCGCTCGCCGGGAGATCCTGCCCGACCGGGGACCGCAGGGGAGCCCGCCGGGACGGCCGGCGTTCGGCCTGGCGACCCCTCGAGGCCGAGCCGAAGGGAACGCGCCCGGGCCCCTCGCGCCCGCCGCGAGGCGGCTTCCGCCTCCGGGGACGAGCGAACCGACGAGGGTCGTCTCGAGGAGGGCGCGACGGAGGCGGATCCCCCGGCCTCCGGCACGGTGAGCGGAAACCCAAGGGATTTCGAGCCCTCGGACCGCGGGACCCTCGTGATCCGGGTCCTGCCCCACGGCGAGGTCAAGGTGAACGGCCGCTACGTCGGAACCGCCCCGGTCGAAGTCCGCGGGCTCCGGCCGGGGGTCCACCGGATCGAGGTGTTGCAGGACGGGGCCCTCATCCGCCGCTCCCGGGTCCGGCTCGAAGCCGGCGAGGTCAAACGAATCACCCTCTGATCGGGCCCATCCAACGGCCTTTCGGGGGGACGACTCCGCTCAACAATGCGTCAGCATTGTCTCGGTTGGTTGGAACGCCGCAGGACAACACCCCCCTCCCGATCCCCTCACGAAGGATTCCTCAACACCCTCTGAGAGGGTTGCTCTCCCGTCGCGGTGCCGCCGGTCCGTTGGTCTTCGAGCAGACCGAGGCCGATGGCCAACGCCTTGCGTGCCCGGTCGAGGAGGGCGGCGTCGTCCGAGACCTTCCGGCGCAGGGTGTCGAGCTCGCCCCGCAGGGTGTCTCGATGCCCCTCGAGGTCCGCGATGACGCCCCGAGCCTGTCCGAGCTGGCCCTCCAGCTCGTCCCGGGCGCTCGTCATCGCCGACAAGCGGCTGGACAGGTCGGAGGCCTCATCCTTCGACTGGGTCAACTGCTCCCGGGTTCGAGCGAGCTCCGACTCCGTATCCGATAGTCTGCCGCCGAGCACCGAGAGCTCTTGCTGATGCTCTTCCCGGAGCTCCGCGAGCTCCCGTTCCCGGCGGTCGTCGAGCTCCCGCCGGAGCTCGCCGAGGGCCTGGTCCTTCGCCGCCGCCGCCTCCGCGAGGGCGTCTTCGCGCTGTCGGTCCGCCTCCCGAAGGCGCCGTTCGAGATCCTCGTCCCGCCGTCGAAGCTCGGCGCCGTGCTCCTCCCGGAGCCCGGAGATCGCGGCGGCGTGTTCCTCCCGCAGACCCGTCGTCGCCTCTTCGTGCTCCCGGCCGAGGCGTTCTTTTTCCCGCGCGAGCTCTGCCCGGGATTCGTCGAGCCGCTGCTCGAGGTCCGAGGCGGTCCCCTCCGCCTGACGGAGCCGCGCCTCGAGGTCCTCGATCCGGCGGAGCGCCTCCGCCTTGTCCCCATCGAGCTGCCGGGCCCGGTCCCCTTCCGCCGCGAGCTGGCGTTCGAGACCGAGGATCTTGTCCTCGTGGTCCGCGATGGTGCGGCCGAGCTGGAGGCTTTCGTTGCGGGAGGCGAGGAGCTCCTTGTCCCGGGTGCTGAGCTGGTCCCGGAGATCGAGCAGCTCCCGGTCTTTCCCGTTGAGCTGCTCCCGCAGGTCCAGGAGCTCTCGGTTGCTGGCTGCGCCGCCCCGTTCGAGCTGGGCCCGGAGCTCGCCCACCTCTCGTTCGAAGCGGTCCGCATCGGCAGCCCGGCGCTGGGCCTGGGCGAGCTCCGTCTCGAGGGCGGCGAGGCGGCCGTCATCCACCGGGGCCGGCGCTGGCGGCGGCGCCGGCGAGGCGGCGGCGCCCCGGTCGTCCCGGCTCCCGGCCCATTCGGGAGAGGACCCCGGGGCAGGAGCCTGATCGCGGGTGGGCGCCGGCTGCCCCGTCGCCGAAGGCTCTCCCGGGACGGCGGCGGCGGCCCC
>DAPKRP010000764.1:0-2413 GCA_031800515.1 Polyangiaceae bacterium LLY-WYZ-14_1
CCTTGGCTTACATCATGCGTAATTTTCGGAACGAAGGGGGAATTTCCAGACTAAGCGTCCGCCTCGGCGGAGGCGGGAAGGGGTCACGCCCTGGGGTGACCTTGGGACCGGAGTCTCCAGTGACCGGGGGTGGAAGTCGCCATCCCCGGGCAAAAGATCAATGATTTCATAGCTACGGCGCCAGGCACGGGCCGTGAGAAGGAGGCCGGCAGGAGGTGAACCCCGATGATCGAATCCCCGACCTGCCCTGTCCCTGTCTCGCCCAGCCGCCGCCGATTTACCACCCCCGATTTCTCTGCTGGCCCGGGCCCGGGACCCTGGCGATGGCTCGCCGCCCTACCTTGGGCGGTCGCCGTCTGGGCCTGCCAGGGGGGCTCGGCCAGTGGCGCCCCGAACGATCCGATGGTCGTCGTCGACGCGGGCCCGGCCACGGCGGCGGCCGACGCCGGCGAACCCGCCCCGCCACCCTGTGTCTTCGACGCGGACTGCGGTGACCCCGGCCTCGTGTGCCTGGGAGGCGCCTGCACCGCGGATCCCCGGGACGGGCGCTTCTGCGGAGGGTTGGTCGCCTGCCCGGCGCCTCTCCTCTGCGATGACGGCGGGCTCTGCGTGTGCCGGACCGACGCGGATTGCGGACCAGGAAGCACCTGCGACGAGGCCGGTCGATGCCTCGGCCCCCCCTTCGAGGCCTGCGTGTCGGATGGGGACTGCGCGACCCCGGATGCCCCGGTCGCCCTCTGCCTCGGGGGTCGGTGCGTCGCCCGGGGCGCGACGGAAGAGGAGGTTTGTCCGGACCCGGCGGCCTCCCCGGGGCTCGCCGGTCCGCATCGGCTCGTGGTGGGTCTGCCGATCCGACCCGCCCTCCCCAAGCCGGTCCGTGCGCTCCTGGGCACGGTGGCGGCGCCCTTCCGGGTGCTCGCCGGCGATGGCCTCACCCTGGAGCTCGGGCTGCCTCCCTGGATGGATCGCCTGGTCTCCCAGCTCATCGTCGCCTGGGCGGCCAACCACCTCGAGCCCTGGCACCGGGCGGTCCTGGGAGCCTTCGGCGACCTCGACGCGGTCCTGGCGACCTGGCGGATCGAAGAGCACCTGTCCTTCGAAGCGGCGGACCCACCCTTCCGCGGCACCGCGATGGGGGACCGCAGGGAGCTCTTGGTCGCCTTCGAGCACGGGGAGGCCGAGGTGGTGGGCCGCCCGGAAGAGATCTTCGGACGCGCCCTGACCCTCGCCCCGCCGGTCGTCGAGGCGGGCTGCGGTCACCTCGCCGTTCGAAGCCGCGCCCTGCCCCTTCCTCTGGGCGCACTGGTGGTCTGGGTGGCGGACCAGCTGGTCGAAGAGGCGACGGAGGGCCGATTCGACAGCGTCGACGCCGCCCTCGGCGAGCTCGAAGGGCGCTTCTGCAGCGCCCTCGCCCAAGACGTAGGTGATTCCATCGGCCTCGGGGTTGGGCCGGTGCTGGAGGACGCCTGCACCGCGGAGCTCGACCGGCTGCGGCAGGCTCAGACGGATGCTCTTCGGGAGGCAGACCTAGGGGTCGATCCCTGGCGCTGGTCCGGCGACGGCCTGGTCGACCCGACGACCGGAGAGGTCGTCGACGGTCGCTGGGACGGTCGGCTGGTCGGCACGGCCCTCGACGGACCCCTGGAGCTCTACCCGGAGGACTGACCGTCGGCGCCGGCGGATGCATCGGCGCCGTGCGTCGCGGCGCCGATGCGTCCCGGCCCCACCCCGGGGATGGCGCCCTCGACGGGGGAGACCGCCTCGGCGAGGAGCCGCCGGACCCGGGCTGCCGTCGGCTCGTCCCCGTCGACGGGGATGTCTTCGAGGGCCGTCCAGGACTGGTCCGGCTCGAGGCGATAGGACCCGAGGTATTCGTGCGGCGGACCCGACGGCCCCCAGTCCTCCGGGGTCAGCATGGAGAAGTAGCTGCCGCCGTCTCCGTGGCGGTAGAGGTGGTAGGTCTTTCCCACCCGCTTGGGGAACGCGCAGCGGGCTCGGTGCAGCTCGAGGTCCTGCCGGGCGCCGTCCAGAATGCCCCGGGCTTCTTCCTGGAGCCGTCGGATCTGGTCCACGATGACCTCGAGCTTTCCGCCGACGACGTTGCCGATCATCTCGTCCGCCCGGGCGATCTGCTCGGCGACGTGGACCAGGTCGTGGGCCGGGGCCAGCCGACTCATCGGGTAGGGGGAGGTGCGCTGGGGCCCTTCGTGCCGCCCACCGTCGTACCGTTCGGTGCCACCGTTCGCCATGGCCGGACGTTAGGACGGTCGGGCGGGAGTTCAACCGAGGCCCGACGGTAGCGCTTCGATTCGAAGCCGACCGGGGCCCCTTCCGGCGGTCGTTTTCTTTCGCTCCGTTCGGTTTCCGCCTACCCCCCACGCTTCGAGGTGCTTCCCGATGCCCGACGCCCGCC
>DAPKRP010000765.1:0-5778 GCA_031800515.1 Polyangiaceae bacterium LLY-WYZ-14_1
GGAAGGGGGAGGACGGCGGCGGGGGGCCCCGGTGGGCCGAGCTCGGTGACCGGGTGGAGGGCGGCGGTACCCGCTTCGAAGTCCAAGACCATCACCTGGGGCTCGTTCTTCCGGAACAGGGTGCCGGCGTTGATGAACACCTGGTCGTCGATGGGCCGCACCATGGGCTCATGGGTGTGCCCCCCGAGGAAATAGCGGACGTCCAGGCGGTCCCGCACCGGGGCGAGGGCGTCCCTGAGCTCGTAGCCCCGGGTGGTCGGGGTGAGCCAGACCATGTCGTCCGCTCCCACGCCGTGGGAGACGAGCAGTCGCCCTGCCACCGTGTCGAGCTCGGCGTTCCCCGGTAGCCCCTCGAGGAAGGTCCGGGTCTCCGGGGCGACCGCCTGATGGGCGAAGGGCAGGTGCCGCATCTCCCCGGCGAGGAGCCAACGCTCGTGGTTGCCCCGGAGCGTGAGGACGCCGTGCTCCCGCAGCAGCGCGCAGGTGCGGTCCGCATCGCCGGGACCATCGACGATGTCTCCCACGCTCAAGACCTGGTCGACCTCCTGGGGAAGGGTCGAGGTCAGCACCTGGGCGAGGCGCCGGTCTTCGGCGTGGATGTCCCCCAGGGCGAGCAGCCGCCGGATAGGCCGATCCATCTACCCAGCATAGCCCGGCTCTCGCCCGGGCACCCGGCTCCGGCGGGCTGGGCAGCGGGCTGCTACACCCCCGGCGATGTTGGACCTGCGCGCGGTGGTGGACGACCTCGAGGCGGTGAGGCAGGGGCTCGCCCGCCGAGGCTTCGACGACGATGCCGCCCTCGACGAGCTCGCCCGCCGGGCCGACGAACGGCGGCGCGCGATCGTCGAGGTCGAAGGGCTGCGGGCCCGCCGGAACGAAGCGAGCCAGGCGATGGCCAAGCTCGACAAGACCTCCGACGAGTTCACCCGAACCCGGGAGGAGATCCGCGGCGTCGGCGAGGCGATCAAGACCGCCGAAGCCCGGCAGAAGGAGGCGGAAGCCCGGATCGCCGAGATCCTTCTCGGCCTGCCGAACCTGCCTCATCCGGACACCCCGGACGGGCGCTCCGAGGCGGATAACCCCGTGGTCCGAACGGTCGGCGACCCTCCTTCCTTCGACTTCACTCCGAAGGACCACGTCGACCTCGGCGTGGGGCTCGGCATCCTGGACTTCGAGCGCGCGGCGAAGTTGAGCGGTGCCCGCTTCGTCGTCCTGAAGGGTGCCGGGGCGCGGCTCGAGCGGGCCCTGATGAGCTACATGCTCGACCTCCACGCGGACCGCCACGGCTACCAGGAGGTCTGGGTGCCCGCCCTGGTGAAAGGCGAAGCCCTCCAGGGGACCGGGCAGCTGCCCAAGTTCGAGGCGGACGTGTTCAAGCTGGCGGCCGGCTGGGGCGGCGCCGCCGACGCCCCGGAAGACGGGGGGGAAGACGTCGGCCGTGAGCTCTACCTCATCCCGACCGCGGAGGTCCCCGTCACCAACCTCCACGCGGACGAGATCCTCGACGGCGCGGAGCTGCCCCGCAGCTACTGCGCCTACACCCCGTGCTTCCGAAGCGAGGCGGGGAGCTATGGCCGGGATACCCGGGGGATGATCCGCCAGCACCAGTTCGACAAGGTCGAGCTCGTCCGCTTCGTCTCCCCGGAAGACGGCCCGGACGAGCTCGAGCGACTGACCGGCCACGCGGAGGCGGTGCTCCAGGGCCTGGGCCTCCACTACCGGGTGGTTCAGCTCTGCGCCGGGGACATGGGGTTCGCCGCCCAGAAGGCCTACGACCTGGAGGTCTGGCTGCCCAGCCAGCAGGCCTATCGGGAGATCTCGAGCTGCTCCTGGTTCGGCGATTTCCAGGCCCGTCGCGCCCGGATCCGCTACCGCCCCGGCCCGAAGGACAAGCCTCGCCTGCTCCATACGCTGAACGGATCCGGGTTGGCCATCGGACGCACCCTCGTCGCCCTCCTCGAACAGGGGCAGGGGTCGGACGGGAGCGTGACCATCCCCCGGGCCCTCCGCCCCTACCTCGGGGGCCGGGAACGACTCGAGCCGCCCGCGTGACGGGCGCCGGGGCCGCATCCCTACCCGCCGGGATTCGGCGGAACGTCCCCCTCGCGCCTCGAACCAGCCTTCGATTGGGGGGGACGGCGGAGCTCTTCGCCGAGGTCGCCGACGAGGCGTCCCTGGCCGAGCTTCTGGCCTGGGCGGACGGCCAGGGCCTTCCGGTCACCCTGCTGGGGGGCGGCTCGAACGTCGTCGTGCCCGACGCGGGGATCGCCGGGTTGGTCCTCTCCCTGGCCTGGAAGGGGATCGCCGTGGAGAGCCAACGTCGGGACGAGGTTCGGCTCCGGGTGGCCGCCGGCGAGCCCTGGGATCCGCTGGTCGCGCGGACCGTCGCCGAAGGCCTCGCGGGGCTCGAGTGCCTGTCCGGGATCCCCGGCCTCGTCGGGGCCACCCCCATCCAAAACGTCGGCGCCTACGGGGTCGAGGTCGCCGAGCTGGTTCGGGAGGTCCGGGTCTTCGACCGCCGGACCGGGCGGGTCGCCGCCCTGGCTCCGGAGGCCTGCGGCTTCGCCTACCGGGACAGCCGGTTTCGCCGCGCTCCGGGGGCGCAGGTCGTTCTCGACGTCGTGTTCGGTCTGCGTCCGGGGGGGGAGCCGGCGGTGCGCTACCCGGAGCTCGCGAGAGCCCTCCCGGCGGGACCATCGGAGGCGGCCCCCCCGGACCTCGCCCAGGTGCGGCGGACGGTGCTCGCCCTCCGCCGGGGGAAGTCGATGGTGCTCGGGGTTCCCGGAGATCCCAACGGATGCACCGCCGGGTCCTTCTTCACCAACCCCATCGTCCCCCGGGAGCGCGCCGCCGAGCTGGTTCGGCAGGCGGTCGAAACGGGCCTCGTCGACGACCCGGAGCAGGTCCCGCGCTGGGAGCTCCCGGACGGCCGGGTCAAGCTCGCCGCCGGCTGGCTCGTCGAGCGGGCCGGGTTCCCGAAGGGCACCCGTCGGGGCCCGGTCGGCGTGAGCAGCCGTCACGCGCTGGCGCTGGTCCACCACGGCGGCGGCACCAGCCGGGCACTCCTCGCGCTGGCCCAGGAGATCGTCGTCGCCGTCCAGAAGCGCTTCCAGGTGACCTTGGTCCGGGAGCCGGTCCTGCTGGGCTCCTGAGCTCCCGCCCTCCGCCCTTCGGTGGGGCCCCCCACCATCGCCGGGCCCATCGTCCACCGTTCTCCCTGGGAAGTGGACCGCCACGATCCTCGCTACGGCCACGGCCAGCACGCCATCGACTCGGCGGAGGCGGCGGAAGCGCTCCTCCTCCACGAGAGCCCCCTCGAGGGGCTGCGGCGCGTGTTCTCCTCGCCGGACTATCATCCACCGCCCCTGCCCTCCGTCGCCCTTCGGGTGCACGAGCTCACCAAGCGCCCAGACGTACCGATGGGGGAGGTCGTCGGGCTCATCGAACGGGACGCCATGCTGGCCGCCGAGGTCCTTCGGCTGGCCCAGTCGCCGTTCTACGCGACGAAGGTCCCCCCCCAGTCCCTCGACGACGTGGCCGCCCGCCTCGGGCTGAACACGCTCCGCAACCTCGTCTGGGAGGTGGCGGCCGGTCGGGTCTTCAAAGTGCCCGCCTACCAGCCCGCCATGGAGAACCTACGCGCCCATTCCGTGGCCGTCGCCCGGCTGTCCCGCCTGGTGTCGTCCTATACGGCGGTGAACGCGGAGCAGGCGTTTCTCTGCGGCCTCCTCCACGACGTCGGGTGGGTGGCCTGCCTCCTCGCCCTGGCCGAGGGTGCTCGGTCCCGGGGGGCGGCGCCGCCCGCCCTCGCCGACGTCGTCGACGAGGTGGGGACGATCCACGGTGAGGCCGGGGCAACCGTCGCCCGTCTATGGTCCCTCCCAGGGGATCTCGGGCTGGTCCTGGAACATCACCACGACCCCCGCATCCAGGGCTTCGTCCATCCCCTCTCCGCCGTCGTGGCGATCGCGAACGACCTGGCGGTGGAACGGGGGGCCGGGCTCGATCTGAGCCTCCAGGACGGCCCCCGGGATCTGGTCGAAGCGCCGGTCCTGGGGCTGGCCCGGGACGCCCTGGACCTCGACGACGGAAAGCTCGCGGCGATCGTCGATCAAGCCGCCTGACCCCGGGCCGACGGCAGAGGGTTCGGTCAACTGGTGGCGTCGGCCACCAGACACTCCAGCCGGTCGAGGGCCGTCCGGAGCGTGGCCTCCGGCGGGCCGAAGGAAAACCGCGCGTGTCTCGCGAAGCGGCTCGGTCGGCCGCTCCGGCGTCGGCCCGGGTCGACGTCGAAGAAGGCGCCCGGTACGGCGATGACCCGGTGATCCAGAGCGGCCCGGAAAAAGGCATCGCCGTCCTGGATCGCAGGTGGGAGCCCCGAGAGGTCGCCCCAGACGTAGAAGGTGCCCTGGGGGGCCAGGTCGAGACGGACGCCGAGCCGCTCGAGCCCATCCACCAGCATCTTCCGTTTCGGCTGGAAGGCCCGCTGAATCGCCTGCCCCTCGGCGTCCGCGACCTCCGGGGATAGGAGGGGGATCGCTGCCCGCTGCATGGGTCGGGAGGGGCCCCCGTCCAGGAAGGATCCGGCGCTCGCCACCGCTTCGATCACCGGTCGGGGCCCGACGGTCCAGCACACCCGCCAGCCCGGGTAGCGCCAGTTCTTGGTGAGCCCGTCGAAGAGCACGACCGGGTCCCGGTCCACGTCTTCGACGTGGGCGGCGACGCTCACCGAGGCGGGGGCCGGCGTCGTCCCTTCGTCCTCCGCCCAGACGAAGTGGCTGTAGAACTCGTCGACGAGAAGGGCGCAGTCGAGCTCCCGGGCGGTCGCCACCCAGCCGCCGAGCTCCGCCCCCTGGACCGCCTTGCCCGTCGGGTTGCAGGGATTCGATAAGAGCACGGCGCCGAGGCCGCGGCCGAGGACCTCCCGGCGCAGCTGGTCGACGCCGAAGCGGTAGGCCTCCGCCGGGTCGAGGAGGATCGGGATCGGGATGAAGCGCCGAAAGACGTCCAGCAGCTCCGTGTAGGCGGTGTAGTCCGGGAGGAAGTGGCCGACGTGGACCGGGCCGATGGCCGCGCAGGCGCGCATGATCGCGACCCGGCCCCCGCCTCCGATCGCCACGTTCTCCGCCGCGTAGCGGGAGCCCATCCCGCGCCGGTAGCGGGCGTTGTAGAGGTCGGCGACCGCCTCCCGCAGCTCCCAGAGCCCGGCGACGGGGGCGTAGTCCTGGTCCCCGGGGTCGAGGGCGACGTCGGTGATCCGGGGAGGTGCTCCGGGCAGGGGACCGGTCTCCGGCTGACCCTGGCCGAGGTTGCACCAATCCGGGTCCGCCGGGTCGAAGCCCCGGGCCGCCGCCTCGCTGGTCACGTAGATCACGCCGGTCCGGGGGACCGGCCGGAAGGCGCTGCATGAGGCGTCGGCGGAGGCGATCGCCTCCGGCGCCCCGCCGGAGGTCGGCGGCGAGGGAGTCGCCCCCGGCGCCGCCCGGCGCGTCAGGCGCCGCCCCCTTCATCCGTGCCGTACATCGATTCGGCCATTCGGTAGGCGGAGAGCTCCAGCTGGCGTAGGGCTTCGGTGATCGCCACCGCGTCCCCGGCGCCTTCGAGCAGGGCGCGGAGGTGGTCGATGTCCCCCTGAACCACCTCGATCACCTCGGCGGGCACGATGCCGGCGCACTCCGTCACCGCCCGCTCGCTGGTGTAGAGGAGGGTTTCCGCCGAGTTCTTCAGGTCGGCGAGCTCGCGCCGCTTGACGTCGCTCTGCCGGTACTGGTCCGCCTC
>DAPKRP010000766.1:0-7902 GCA_031800515.1 Polyangiaceae bacterium LLY-WYZ-14_1
TTCACCTCCAAGGTGAAGGTCTTGACCCGGAAGGTCGCGTTTACCGCCAAGTCCGCGGTCATTCGGACGGTACAGGTGTCGCCGGTGGTGCCCTCACAGGCGCCGCCCCAGCCGACGAGCTCGGTGGACACGAGGGGCGCGGCGGTCAGCGTCACCTCGGTGCCGTGGGGGAAG
Organism: Polyangiaceae bacterium LLY-WYZ-14_1; assembly: GCA_031800515.1. Classification (GTDB taxonomy): domain Bacteria; phylum Myxococcota_A; class Polyangia; order Polyangiales; family DAPKRP01; genus DAPKRP01. Next base: position 175 of record DAPKRP010000766.1, read on the forward strand.
GTCTCGCTACAGTCCCGACCGCAATCGATCCCCGTCGCCGTCACGGTCCCGCCGCCGGTGACGGTCACGCCGAGGTCCCGGTTCAGCAGGTCGAAGCGGGCTTCGACGGCCTGGGCTTCTTCGATGCGGGTCGCGCAGGTCGGCCCGGCGCCGGTGCAGTCCCCGGACCAGCCGGCGAAGCGGCTCGTCGATTCGTTCGGGGCGGCGACGAGCCGGACGTCGGTCCCGAAGCGGTAGCGCTCCTCGCAGTCGTCGCCGCAGTCGATGCCCGCGGGCTCGGAAGAGACCGTGCCCTGACCGGTCCCGGTTCGAGCGACCTCCAGGGGAAACCGCCGGAGATTGAAGCGCGCCTCCACGCTGCGCGCCCCGGCCAGGGTCACCCGGCAGCTCGCCCCGTCGACCACGTCGCAGCCCATCCAGCCCGCGAAGGCCGAGCCCCGGGCCGGGGCCGCGACGAGGGTCGCCATCGTCCCCCAGTCCACGTCGACGGCGCAGGCCTCCCCGCAGTCGACGCCGACGTCCTCCCCGGTGACGACGCCGGCGCCGTTCCCGGTGAGCCGGACGTCGAGGCCGACCCGCCGAAGGGTGAAGGTCGCCGTCGCCTCGGCATCGGCTTCCACGACGACGGAGCAATCCGCCTCGGTCCCGTTGCATGCACCGGACCAGCCATCGAAGACGGACGATTCGTCCGCTTCGGCGGTGAGGTCGACGGTGGTCCCGGTCGTCACCGTCGTGGCGCAGTCCTCGCCGCAGTCGACACTGCCGGAGGCGCTGGTCACCAGCCCGGAGCCCGTTCCCTCCAGCGCGACGGTCAGGGCGAACTCGTCGAGGAGGAAGCTCGCGGTCACGACCAGGTCCGCCTCGACGATGAGCTCGCAGGTGGGCTCGGCCCCGCACCCGGGCACCCCGGACCAGCCGCCGAAGCGAGAAGGCGCGGTCGCCTCGGCGACGAGGGTCACCGCCGTCCCCTCCGACGGCCGGACCAGGCAGTCGTCGGCGCTCCCGTCCGTGCTGCAGTCGATGAATCCGCTGGCCCCGGTCACCCGACCGACGCCGTCGCCCTCGAACCGCACCTCCAGCTCGAACCGTTCCGGCGCGCTGGCGTCGACGACGGAGGGCATCGGCCCCGCATCGCGCTCCGTCCGCTCCCCCGCCGACTCCCCGCAGGCCGCCGCCAGCACCGCCACGACCAAAAAGCGCTTGATCCCCCAGCTCATCGAAGCATCCCCCTATCTGGTCGGGAACCCGGCCCGACCAGTGGATAAGCCTAGCGCTGGCTACGGAAAAGTGAAAGCTCGCCGTGGACCCCGACAGTCTGGCCCGGTGCTGCCGATCCGGCCTCTTCAAGACGATGCGTTGTCGACTTTGCGGCGCACCCTTCCCCACCCCGAACGCCACGGCCTGCGACTACTGCGGGGCCGGACGTACGGCGGGGGACACGTTGCTGGGGGATTCCATCTGCATCGCCCTACCCGATGGCATGGCGATGCCGCTTCTGGTCAAAGGCCGACCCCTCCCCCTGTCGCTGGCCCAGGAGCTCTCCACCCAAGAAGACGACCAGCCGTCGATCACGGTGCGGCTGGTCGTCGGCGTGGGGCTGATGGCGGACGACCTCCGGGAGCTGTTCAAGGCCACCCTGCCCCTCGGTCCGGGCCGGCGGGGCGCCAAGAAGGTCGACCTGGGCATCGCGGTGGACCCTGCCGGCGTCGTCCACGTCGCCCTCGAGGAGCGTGGGACGGATAACCGGGTGGAACGGGACGACCTGAGGGTGCCCATCGACCGCCCGGAGGGCTGAGGCCGGAACCCGGTCCTCATTCCGGCAGCAGCACGACGGCCTGCTGCACCGCGCCCAGGGACAGGACGTCGACCGCCCCGGCGCGCAGGTCGGCGACCACCCAAACGTGCCAGAAGAAGCGGCCGTCGGGGGCGTCTTCGAGGAGCCGAATGCCGACCACCGGGAGCTCGTCCTGGACGTCGAGGAAGGTCGTCCGCTCGATGGACAGGGTGGCCGGGCCGAGCAGGAGCTCGGCGAAGAGGGAGGGCTCGAGGTGGAGCCGGAGGTCCGGGTCGCCGCCCCCGGCCACCGGGAAATAGCGCAGGTCCAGGTTCCCCGCGTCGTGGCTGACCACGTAGACGCCGCCATCCGCGAAGGCGAAGGCCGGGGGCCCAGGCTCTGTCAGACCTGCGTTCCAGGCCCCGGGGTCGATCTCGACGAGGGGGCCAGGGCCCCGCTCTCCCGACGACGGGTCCACCGGCCAGAGTCGAAGGGGAGATCCCGCCCCGGGGCGGTCCAGGGAAACCAAGCCGCCCTGGAAGACGACGAGGCCGCCGCCGCAGCTCGAGGCATCCGACAACCGCACGGGCTCGACCGTCGAGGTCGCGCCTTCGATGCCCCGGGCGACCAGGAGATCGTCCTGGCGGGTGAAGAAGAAGTCCCCCTCCAGGACCGCCCCGCATCCTTCGAAGGCCCCGGACACCTCGCCCTCGGCGCGGACGGAGCCGTCCGACGGGTCGATGCGGCGGACGGTCGTGCGGGAGGCGTCCTCGGAGACGGTGAGGAGCCACAGCCGGTCCCCTTCCACGAGGACGGGCACGGGCAGGGCCAGCCGCCCCTCGTTGGGTTCTTGGCGGAGCAGCTCCACGAGGCCGGTGCCGTAGTCCACGGCGTAGAGCGCGTCCCGGCGCTGAACCGTGAGCTCGAAGAGGATGACGTCGAGCTCGCCCGGGCGCGTCGCGTTCGAGACGATGATCCGAGGCGCTCGGCGCATGTTGAGATCGGAGCGAGCGAACCGGAGCGCCGCTCCGTCGTCCTCCACGTTGGAACTGACGATCTCCGCGGGCCTGGTCAGGTCGAGCAGATCGGCCTCTCCGCCGTCCCCCGTCGACGAGCCGCAGGCAGAGGCGATGCCCGGCAAGAGGAGAAAGAGGAGGAGGAGCCAACAGGGGGAGCCAGGGATCGATGCCCGGAGCCGAGCCCACCGACCCCCCGATACGCCGTCCCACGGGGAGGCACCCCGCCGGGTCCCTCGGCGTCGCGCGCCGGCACGGTCGGACATTCCGCGGATCATGCGCCGGAGTATGGCACCCGTTTCCCGTCCCCGGGGCCCCCCGGTCCTCCGTCGTCGTGGCCACCAGCAGGGCGATCTCTTGGTCGACGAGGAACGGCCCGAGCAAGGCGGTCACCCCCTGATAGCCAGCGGCGCCGGTCGGTCCAACGCTTCGTGGAAACGCTGGGCCTGACGGAGGCATCGGGCGACGTGGCGGCGCACGGCGGCGAGGCGCGCGTCCCGGTCGCGGGCGTCCGGGAGGAGCGCCTGGAGGGCTTCGTCCTGGCTTTCCCCGGGAGGTCTATTCCGGTCGGAGGAAGGAGATACGGAAGTCGTCGGCGTAGTGTCCGTCGAACTCGGCCCCGCCGTCGCCCGCGTCGTTGTTTAACACGTCCTCGACGGCGGCGACGTAGAAGGCGACGTAGCCGGTGTCGGCGGGAAGGACGAGGTCGGCCACCAGCACCTCCCAGGTACCCGGGTCGTCATCCGTGGTGGTGAAGGATTCGACCTGGGCGATCTGGTTGGCTTCGTCGATGTCGGTGGCGAAGTCCGCGGGCGCCGCCGGGGTGTCCCCGGGGAACGCGTAGGCGACCAGGAGAAACTGCGTATCGGACAACGCTTCGGAGACGCGGTTGACGTAGGTCTCGATCCGGACGAGCTGACCGCCCGCCGCCGGGCGAATCCGGCCATCGATGGGGACGACCCGGTAGACCTGGCTCTGGTTCGCGGTGCTGGGCTCCGGGGTCTCCAGGGTGGAGTCGAAGCGCATCATTCGGCTGCCGCTACGCGGCGTCACGTCGTTCTCCTCGTCCACCAGGGAGGCGACGTCACCGGTCCAGCCATCGCTCGTGCCGACCCCGGCGGTGGGCTGGGCGTCGTCCTCCAGGTCGAGGACGAGGGCGTCGCCGGCTTCGACGAAGCCCGAGGGGGGCAGCGCGTCGGTCCCCTGGTAGAGGAGCACGCTGACGTCGTCGATCACGTGCCCGTCGAACTCGACGCTCGTGGACCCGCCGTTGGCGACGTTTTCGACCGCCTGGATCTGGATGGCGAGGCTGCGCGTGTTCGACGGCACCATCGCCCCGGCGGCGAGGCGCTGCCAGCCCGGCGTGAACAGCTCGGACACCCCGCGGGCGGCGAAGGGCTCGTCCGCGGGATTCGTGGGCACGGACGAAGACGAGAAGAACAGGTTCACCCGGAACTCAAAGTCCGTGTCCTCGTCCCCCATCACCCGGTTGACCAGACCCGTGACCTCCGCCCGGACGCCGCCGGTCTGGATCGCGGTGGTGAAGTCCCGGAGGTCGACTATTTGGGCAACGGTGGACAGCATGTCCATGAAGGATCCGCCCCCCGGGCGGGTGCCGGTGAAGCGCATCATCTGGGTGCCGCAGGCGGCGATCTCCTCGAGCTCGGCGACCCGCTCGGCCTGGTCTCCCTGCCAGCCGCCGGCGTCCTCCGGCTGGCTGTCGTTGATGGGGTCCGCCGACTCGAAATCGCCGTTCGAGACGACGTTCTCGCAGAGGGCGTCCCCCCCGGGGCAGGTCGGGGCGAAGGCCGACGACAGGGCGTCGCATCCCGGCGGGGCGTCCCGGGTCGCCGTCACGGTGAGCATCCCTTCCCCTCCGACGAGTCCGGCGAGGGGCTCCGGCGCGTCCAGGGAGAGGGTCAGGCCGTCGTCGGAAGCGCAGTAGGGGATGAGCCCCAGGGAATCGGTGTCGAGATCGTTCCCGGACACGGTGTAGCTCGAGGCCACCGCCGCACCCTCGACGAGCTGGTCGCTGACCTCGCAGGTGCAGCCGCCGGCGTCCTCGTCGTCCGCGCAGCCGAGGGCCTCGCAGGTCTCTCCGAGGGTGCAGGAGGCGGGGAAGGACAACACCGCGGCGACCTCGAGGTCCCCGAAGCTCAGGTCGAGGTCGTCCCCGGAGAGCACGAGGGCGCTGTCGCCGGGAACGTCGACGGTGACCTCGACGGTGGCGTCCGGGCAGGTGCCTCGGAACGGGTCCACCCCGACCGGGGCGTCGGTGAAGCAGATGTTTCCGACGGTGTAGCTCCCCGCTTCGTCGCCCCCGCAGGCGGTGAAGTCGTTCACCGTCTCCTCGCAGGACGACCCGCCGAGGGCCATCGCCTCGACGGAGCGGACGGCGAAGGTGCCGAGCCGGTCGACCTGGCCGACGGCGAAGCCCATGCCGGCGACGGACGGGAGCTCGGTCCAGCTCCCGGGCCCGCCGACGGACACCACGTTCTGCTGCCCTTCCCCCGCCGGGTCGACGGGGGAGAACCGAAGCCGGGCGGGGCTGGCGAGGGTGAGGTCCGGGGGACCGAAGGTGCAGATGGTGGACGTGATGGACGGGTCGCTGCCGTCGTCGGTCTCCCGGCGGACGGTGATCTCGACCTCTTCGGACAGGGCATCCTCGGGGATGGTCAGGGTCGCCCGGCAGTTTCCGATGGCGACCTCGCCACCGTCGGGACCGATGACGACGCCCTCCGGGGCCGGTTCGTTACCGCCGGAAGACGAACCGCAGCCGGTCGAGACGCCCGCCGTCAGGAGGAGCAGAAAGGGGAAGGACGGGAAGCAACGAAGCAGTGTCATATCGGGTCTCCGGGGCGGGACCATACCTGCGGGGAGAGTGGATGTAATCCCCTAAAGAGCCCCTTTAGTCTTCCGGACGGCCAGGTGGCCGATCCCGCGCTGGAATGCACCAGTGTGCTCTTTCTCTCGGTCGCGTTCAGAATTCGAAAGCCGGGCGAGGGCGGCGCGACCGGGGGCCGGATCTCGCGACAAACTACCTAAACCGGGTCGACTCGGTCAGAATCCCCGGCGGAGGCCCCGCAGGGGTCCAGGGGAGACGACGACGACCATGGAAGACGACGACGCCCGGCCTGCCGCCACCCGTTCGACCCACGCCATCCCGGGCCCCGCCATGGGCTCTGCCCTGCCCCGGCGCGTCGGGGCCGCCACCGCCGCGTTGCTCTGCCTCGCCGGCCTGGGCCTCGTCGGCGGATGCGAGGACGACGCGCCGACGGTCAACGTGCGGCGGGGCGACGGCGGTCCCCGACCGGATACGGGCCCCGCGGAGCTCCCCCGGGGCAACGAAGTCCTCTGCCTCAGCCTGGTCTTCGCCGGCAACGGGGCCTCCCAGGTGATCCGGGGGGACGGCTCGGGGGGTGCCGGTGAGCTCGTCCGGTCGATGACGACGGCGCAGGGGGAGGCGGCGATGGGCTGCCCGGACGAGGTCGACGGCCGCCGCGTCGAGGCGGCGACGATCGGCGTATGGACCGGCGACATCATCGCCGCCAGCCTGCAGGGGGAGATCAGCCGGAGCCTGCCCGGCACGAGCATCGAAGCCGAGACCCTGGCCGCCCTACCCCTGGAGGTGATCGCGGTGGGGGACCGGGACTTCGACTTCGGCCCGGAGGCGCTCCGGCAGCTCATCGAGGGGGTGGCCGGGACCGTCGCCGACGCCGACGGGCCCCGGCGGCCCTTCGTCGCATCGACCATCGACGTCGCCGGCTCGCCCCTGGAGCCCCTGACGGAAGAAGACCAGGTCGGGGAAGACGGAGATGTGGTGGAGCGTCAATCCCTGTTCCAGCGTGCCCTGGTCACCGTCGACACATGGCGGATCGGTTTCGTCGTCGCGAACCATCGCGACCTCGACCTGGTGACCAGTCCCCGGGAGGTCACCTCCCTGGACCCGGCAGGACGACAGACGGCCCTTCAGTCCCTGGTGGACGGCCTCCGGGAGGACGACGGAGCGGACCGGGTCGTCCTCATCGCCCACACGGAGAGCCGGCAGGCGGACCGGGAGCTCGTCGCCAGCCTGCGCGGGGTGGACGCCGTGCTCTCCGCCGGGGACCCGGAGCTCCACCAGGCCCCGCCCGGGGCGGCCCTCTTCCGGGACGATCGCCCCGCGGACGAGGCCTTCCCCCAGTACTTCGAAGACGCCGACGGCTTCCCGGTGCCCCTCGCGGCGGTGCGGGGCCGCTTCCGCTACACGGGCACCCTGCGGCTCCTGCTCTCGGAGGAACGGGTCCAGGTGGTCGGCCCACGGGAAGACCGGGTGCGGGCGACCGGCGAGGCGAGCGACCCTTCCCTGGCGGGGGAGATCGACCAGTTCGAAGAGGACTTCGTCCGGGGGACGACCCTGGCCACCACGGAGGTGGCCCTCTCCCTCGGCGCCGCCGGTCGGAGTGAGACGAACGCCGGCAACCTGGTCGCCGACGCCGTGCTCTGGGAAGCCCGAAACCGCGCGAGCGCCTGGCTCGGGATCTCCGGGGCGGTCGTCCAGGCGGCCCTCGTGCCGGCCCAGGAGCTCGGGGAGACCACGGTCCCCGTGGGCGAGCTCGCCGAAGGCTCCCTGCGCCAGCTCGTGCCCGGCGACGGGGTGCTCGCGTCGAACCCGATGGGCGAGCTGCTGACCGGCCAGGAGCTCAAGGTGTTGCTCGAGGCGGCGGTGGCCGGGCTTCCGGAGGACGACGGCCGCTTCCTTCAGGTGGCCGGGATCGAGGTGGTCGTCGACCCCGCCGGGGCGGCGCAGGTCCGGGACGACAACGGGGAGGTCACCCGGGAGGGGGCGCGCATCGTGTCCGTGACCACCGACGATGGGACGCCCATCGTCGAAGAGGGGCTGGTCGTCACCGGCGCCCAGCTCCGGGTCGTCGCCCCGGGCAGCCTGCTCGATGGCAC
>DAPKRP010000767.1:0-1696 GCA_031800515.1 Polyangiaceae bacterium LLY-WYZ-14_1
ACGCTCCGGTCGCCGCGAAGCCGATCCGACGCCGTCTGCGGCGTTCCGGCTCCTCGAAATATCCTTCAGATATTCCTCGTCGCCGCGCCTTGCAGCCGACGCCGCCTCGGCTCCGCGGCTCGGTCGGTTGTTTTGACCGACCCTCTGAGAGGGTGTCCTCAACACCCGCTGACCCGTGGCCCGGCGACCCGCGTGACGTTTCGGCGAGATGGGGAACGGGAGGCGATGAACCGTTGTGGTCTGACCTGACCGAGGGATAGAGTCTTGTTTACCGGCCGACTCACCGGTCGGCACCGTCGGGCAATCCCGGGACGTGGCCTCCGATGAGCGGGGACGGCCCGCTCCCCCGGCCGCCCGCTCCACCCCCTCAGGAAAGGAATCAGCTCGATGCAGGGAACCCCTTTGCCCCTCCTGCGCCTCGCCGGGACCCTCGGTCTCGCCGCGGGCTTGATCGTCGGCTTCCCAGGCGACGCCGACGCCGATGCCCCGGACAAGGCGCCGCGGCTCTCTCCGAAGCGCCTGTCCAGCGTCGGGGACAGCATCACCGAGGCGATCAACGCCGAAGAGTTCAGCATCTTCGACCCGATCAGCCCGAACCCCTGGGCGAGCTACGCCAACGGCTACCGTGGGTTCTGGGAATGGCTGCTCGGCCGGACGGATGTGAACAGCCACAACCAGCGCATCTCCCGCAACTTCGGGTCCCGGGGGCGGGTGAACTACATGGAGGGGGTCAGCGGCGCCGACAGCTTCGACCTCCAGCCTCAGATGGCCGCGTCCGTGAGCCGGTCGGCGACGTACGTGCCGGTGCTGATGGGGCACAACGACGTCTGCCAGGGGAGCTTTGCCGACATCCCCACGGACGCCGAGTTCGAGGCGAACGTGCGCGCGGGGCTCGAGGAGCTGCGCACCGGGCTGCCCGCCGGTGCGACCGTCTACGTCCAGGCGATCGTCGACATCTTCAAGCTCTACGAGCTCGGCTCCGAGCTGAAGTCCCTGGGGATCGTCGACTGCGAGGTCGTCTGGCTGGCGACCTTGTTCGACATCTACCCCTGCGCAACGATGCTTAGCCCGGCGATATCGGACGCAGACCGCGCATTCACCCGCAGCCGCAACATCGCATTCAACGGGATTCTGGAAGACCTGGTCGACGAATACCAGACCGTCGACCCGGACCACTACTATCACTTCACCAGCGCGACCTTCGACTACGATTTCGTGCCGAGCCAGGTGTCGAGCTTCGACTGTTTCCACCCGTCGGCGACGGGTCAGAGGGAGCTCTCCCGGGTGACCTGGGAATCCGGTCCCTTCTCCGCCTACCGGCGGTAGGTCCCGTCGGGTGTCGTGCCGGGGGCGGTGGTCCGACGGGGTCATCGTCCCCGGCGTTCAGCCGGTCAGCTTCCGGGGGGCGACGAGCACGCCATCCTCGTCGGCGTAGACCCAGCTTCCCGGCGCGATGGTGACGCCGAGGATACGCACCGGCTCGCCGGCGACCCCCTGACCCCGCTTGATGCTCTTCCGGGGGGTCGTCCCGAGGGCGCGCAGGCCGAGGGGAAGTCGGTCGATGAGGCCGGCGTCCCGGATCGCTCCCCAGACCACCAGACCCGACCAACCGTGGTCGATGGCGAGCTGCGCCAGCCGGTCGCCGACCAGGGCACGGCGGAGGGAGCCGCCGCCGTCGACCACCAGCACCCGGCCC